>NZ_JBHMCY010000005.1:0-165324 GCF_042430725.1 Streptomyces cinereospinus
GCCCGGCCCGGCGGGCGGCCCGCCGGGCGGCCTCGGCGCGGCACTCGCCGACGGCCTCGGCGGGCAGCCCGCCCGGCGCCACGTCCCAGGGCTCCACGCAGCCGCCGTCGAGCACGTCGACCTCGCCGACGCCCGCGGCCGACAGCAGCGCGGCCACCGTGGCGCCCACCCGGCCCGCGCCCCGTACCTGCACGCGCAGGGAGCGGCGGGCGGCGAGGCGGTCGATCGCGTCACCCGGTTCGGCGGTGGTCAGGGACAGCGTGGCCAGGTCCGGGCGGAGCCGGTCGTGAACGGCTTGCTTGCCGCGCAGGGCGTCCGCGGCCGGGCCGCCGCCCTTGGCGTCGTCGAGGAGTCCGCACCGCGCCAGCCGCCGGACCAGTTCGTCGACGTGGCCGTCGGGCAGGTCCATCCGGCGGCCCTCCTCGCGCAGCAGCGGCAGACCGCGGGTGCCGTTGAGCAGCTCCAGGAAGCTTCCCGTCGCGGTGTCCATCGGACCCAGCGTCATGGCGTGCGCCGGTGTCATGCCGAACTGCACGGTGTGGAGGTCGCGCCAGCCGCGCCGCAGCGCGGGTTTCACCATCGGATGCATGACAGCCCCCGTCGTCAGCAATGCCCCTGAATGTCACTGTTCGTCGGCTGGACGGCCGGGCTGGTCCGACCCGGGCGTGGTCGCGCCGACGAGTGCCAGCATGCCCGGCCCGGCGGTGCGGCGCCGAAAGTTGTCCACAGGCGGGGGAGGTTTGTCGTACATATCAGACGCCCGGTGGCGGATCGGCATCGAACCGTCCCGGACCCGGGACTTCCCGCGTGCGCAGCGGGTAACGTCGGGGCGTGTCCGCCGACCCACTGCACCGCGCCGGAGCGCCGCAGCGCAGCACGACGAGCCCGCCGCCGAGCGGCTCGGGGGCGAGCGCGATCGAGGTGCGCCGCAGTGCCCGTCGACGCCGGACGGTATCCGCGTACCGCGAGGGCGATCGCACCGTCGTACTCATCCCCGCCCGGATGTCCGAGGCGGAGGAGCGGCGCTGGGTGACCGTCATGCTCGACAAACTGGCCGCCCAGGAGAGCAAGCGGGTGCTGGGCGACGCCGAACTGACCGAGCGCGCCGAGCGGCTGTCCGCGCAGTACTTCGACGGCCGCGCACGGCCCGCCTCGGTGCGCTGGGTCACCAACCAGAACACGCGCTGGGGGTCGTGCACGCCGGCCGAGGGCAGCATCCGCCTGTCGCACCGGCTCCAGGGCATGCCCGAGTACGTGGTCGACTACGTGCTGGTCCACGAGCTGGCGCATCTGCTGGTGCCCGGGCACGGGCCGCGCTTCTGGCGGCTGCTGGAGGCGTATCCGCGCACCGAGCGGGCCCGGGGATACCTGGAGGGTGTGGTCGCCGCCGACCGGCTGCCGCACCTGCCCGCCGCGCGCGGGGAGTGACCCCCGCGCGGAGCCTGTGCTGGGGGGATGGCTGAGAAAGAGGTTGTGTACCGGGTCTGTACCGACTTCGTCCAGTGTCCGAGTTTGCCGTTAGCCTGGCGCGACGCACTCGCACTTCGGGATGGGGGACGGTCGTTACGCATGGCCAGGGAATTCCAACGCGGCCACAAGGCCAGGATCAGTGACCTCACCGCGGGCACGGATCTGTACGTAGGCGTGCAGATCTCGGCCCCGGGACTGACCTTCGACATCAGCTGCTTCGGCCTGGACGCCGACGAACGGCTTTCGGACGACCGGTACTTCGTCTTCTTCAACCAGCCCAAGTCCCCCGAGGAGTCCATCCAGCTGCTGGGTGCCCAGGCGGGCGACACGGAGTCCTTCCGGGTCACGCTGGACAGGATCCCGCCGCAGATCCAGAAGCTGTCCTTCACGGCGACCATCGACGGTGCCGGGCAGATGTCGCAGATCGATCCCGGGTACATCCGTATCGTCGCGGGTGGTCAGGAGGTGGCCCGGTACGCGTTCGACGGCTCGGAGTTCACCACCGAACGAGCCGTGATGCTGGGCGACTTCTACCTCAAGGACGTGTGGCGGTTCGCGGCCGTCGGACAGGGCTTCGACGGCGGCCTGGAGGCGCTGCTGAGGAACTTCGGCGGCGAGGTGCTCGAAGAGGAGGCGCCGGCCGAGCCGGAGCCCCGGACCGGCGCCGCTCCCGGCTTCGCCCCGCCCGCCCAGGCCTCCGCGCCCCCCGCGTTCGGCGTCCCGACCGGACCCGCCCCGACGCCTGCCCCGGCCCCCACGCCCGCCGCGCAAAGCTTCGCGCCGCCCGCCGGCGCCACCCCGCCCCCGGCCCTCGCGCCGACGCCCCAGGTGCACAGCGCGCCCACCGTCGTCGCGCCCATGACCCCGCCCGCCGGCTCCCCGGTACCGCCGCCCGCCCCGGCCCCCGCGCCGCCCCACGGCGGCCAGCAGCAGCCCCCGTACGGTCAGCCGGCCCCGCAGCAGCCGCCGTACGGACAGCAGGCCCCCTACGGCCAGACCGCTCCGCTGACCCCGGGCTACGCCCAGCCGCCCGCCCCGCAGGCGCCCACGCCGCCTCCCGGGTACGGGCAGCCGACCCCGCCCCCGGGCCACGGCCAGCAGGCCCCCTACGGCGCGCCGCAGGGCGCGCCCCAGGTGCCCGGTGTCGCCGGCGCGTTGCAGCAGTTCAAGGAGACGCCCACCGGTCAGCGCTGGACGCAGCAGAACAAGAAGCTGGTCCGCGTGGACCTCGGCGTCGGCGGTCAGCCCGTGCTGGCCCGGCAGGGCAGCATGGTGCTCTACCAGGGCAAGGTCGACTTCAGCTACAAGGGCGCCGGGTTCACCGGCCGGATCGTGGGCAACGCGACCGGCCAGGAGATGCAGCTGATGCGCTGCACGGGCCAGGGGCAGGTCTTCCTCGCCGAGAACTCCACGATGCTGCACCCCATCGAACTCCAGGGCGACGGCATCTGCGTCTCCGCCGAGAACGTCCTCGCCTTCGACGAGAGCCTCCAGTACGAGGTCCGCCGGATCGAGGGCCACGGCATCCCCGGTGGCGCGCTGTTCACCATGCAGTTCACCGGCACCGGCACCATCGTCGTCAAGACGCACGGCACTCCCGTGGTGCTGCCGGTCACGCCGACGACGTTCGCCGACTGCAACGCAGTGGTCGCCTGGTCCGCCGCCTCCCAGGTGGTGGTCTCCAGCCAGGTGCGGATGCGCCGCAACGCCTACCCGGGCGACACCGGGGAGAGCGTCAACCTGCAGTTCCGCGGCGCGCCCGGCAACTTCGTCGTCGTCCAGCCGTACGAGATCTGAGGGAGAGCCCGTCATGAACCAGCCGCTCGCGGGCTACGCCCCCGCACCCGTCTCCGCCCGGATGGAGAACCACGGCAACCACATGCTGAAGGTCGCCCTGCAGACCGGGCACGACCTCCTCGCGCGCGTGGGGTCGATGGTCGCCTACGAGGGCTTCATCCAGTACGAGCCCAACCCGCCGGCCGTGCGCCAGGTCGCCCGCGACTGGGTGACCGGCGAGGGCGCGCCCCTGATGAAGTGCTCCGGCGACGGCCTGCTCTACCTCGCCGACTACGGCGCCAACGTCGTCGTCATCAACCTCAACGGCGACGGCATCTCCGTCAACGCCACCAACCTGCTGGCCTTCGACGCCCACCTCACCTGGGGCGTCGAGCGGGTCAAGGGGCTGGCGAAGTTCGCCGGCCAGGGCCTGTGGAACACCCGGATCTCCGGGCAGGGCTGGGTCGCGCTGACCTCCCGGGGCAAGCCGATCGTCGTCGACTGCGGTGGCGGTGAGAACGAGACCTACGTCGACCCGGACGCGCTGGTCGCCTGGTCCCCGAACCTCAAGGTGAAGGGCAAGCGCAGCTTCAAGGCGCAGTCGCTGATCGGCCGGGGCAGCGGCGAGGTCTACCAGATGGCCTTCTCCGGCGAGGGCATCGTCGTCGTCCAGCCCAGCGAGGACAGCACCGACCGACTCCGGGTCCGGGGCTGAGGGGGAGCACCACACCATGCAGAGTCCGCTTTTCGCCTACAACGACCAGCAGACCCAGGAGCGCTGGAGCCTGCAGAACAAGCAGATGCTGCGCGTCGCCCTGGAGGGCCACGACGACATCCTGGCCCGCAAGGGCACCATGGTCGCCTACCAGGGACTGGTCGAGTTCGACGCCGAGTACCAGGGCAACAGCCAGTCGCGCTCGCGGGCGCGCACCGGTGAGGGCCTGGACCTGATGCGCTGCCACGGGCAGGGCACCGTCTACCTCGCCAACCTCAAGCAGCACGTCCACCTCATGGACGTGGACCAGGACGGCCTCACCGTCGACAGCAGCTACGTCCTGGCCATGGACTCCTCGCTGCACCACGAGGTCATCGCCGTCGACAGCCTCTACGGCATCTCCGGCTCCGGCAAGTACCAGCTCAACATCACCGGCCGCGGCCGGGTCGCCCTGATGACCTCGGGCATGCCGCTGCTGATGCAGGTGACGCCGGACAAGTACGTCAACTGCGACGCCGACGCGATCGTCGCCTGGTCCACCGCGCTGCGCGTGCAGATGCAGGCCCAGACGCACTCCTCGGGGGTGTGGCGACGCCGCGGCAACACCGGCGAGGGCTGGGAGCTCAGCTTCATGGGCACCGGCTACGTGCTGGTCCAGCCCAGCGAGCTGCTGCCGCCGCAGAACGCCGTCATCGGGCAGGGCGCCGCCGCGCAGTTCGGCATGGGCCAGCAGGGGGCGCGCGGACAGAACCAGGGCAACGCCTGGAACTGACCGTCCGGAAAGCAAACGTAAGGGGCGGCCGCCCATGCGGCCGCCCCTTACCCGTGGCCGAGCGCCCGGCCGACGGCCACAGCCGCCCGGCCGGAGGTCACAGCCGCGCGCGGGCCGCCTCCAGCAGCCGTACCACCGACTCGTCGGCCACCTTCGCGACCTCGTCGTACCCGAACCAGCGCAGGTCAAGCGACTCGTCGCTGATCGCCGTGACGGCTCCGGCCGGGGCCAGCGCCGCGTACTGGACGTCCAGGTGCCAGGCGCACGGCGTGAGATGCCGGTCCAGCCGCACCGGGCCGCCGGGCAGCAGGGACAGTCCCGTGATCCCCGACTCCTCGGTGCCCTCGCGCAGGGCGGCGGCCGCCAGGCCGGCGTCCCCCGGCTCGCAGTGGCCGCCCATCTGCAGCCACATGCGCAGCTTGCGGTGCAGGGTCAGCAGGACACGGCCGTGTTCCGGGTCGATCACCAGGGCGCTCGCCGTGATGTGACCGTCCGCGCAGGCCTTCCACATGCCGTCCGGATGCGCCGACAGGTGCTCCAGAAAGGTCTGCCGCAGCTCCTGCTGGTCTTCGTAGCCCTTGAGTACGAGGACCGCGTCGTCGTGCAGGCTCACTCCGCGCCGTCGCCCTTGGCCTCGCCGGTGTCCCCGCCCTCGTCGCCCTGGTCGCCCTGGTCCTTCTTCCTGAGGTCCGGCTTGTCCGCGGCCTCGCCGAGCATCCTGTCCAGCTCGGAGAAGTCCAGCTGCTCGCGGTGCACGAAGCCGTCCGGGTCGTCCAGGTCGTGCGCGGTCGGCAGCATGTCCGGGTGGGCCCACAGGCCGTCCCGGCCGTCGACACCACGCGCGTCCGTGAGGGACGCCCACAGGCGGGAGGCGTCGCGCAGCCGGCGCGGACGCAGCTCCAGACCGATGAGCGTGGCGAACGTCTGCTCGGCCGGGCCGCCCGTGGCACGGCGCCGGCGCAGGGTCTCGCGCAGCGCGTCGGCGGACGACAGACGCGGCTTGGCGGCCGCGTGCACCACGGCGTCCACCCAGCCCTCCACGAGCGCCAGGGCCGTCTCCAGACGGGCCAGCGCCGCCTTCTGCTCCGGTGTGTCCTCCGGCTGGAACATGCCCTGCTGCAGCGCGTCCTGCAACTGCTCGGGGTTCTGCGGGTCGAACTGGCCGACCACGTCCTCCAGCTTGGCCGTGTCGACCTTGATCCCGCGCGCGTACCCGTCGACCGCGCCGAACAGGTGCGAGCGCAGCCACGGCACGTGGGCGAACAGGCGCTGGTGGGCGGCCTCGCGCAGGGCGAGATACAGCCGCACCTCCTCCTTGGGCACGCCCAGGTCCTTGCCGAACGCCTCCACGTTCACCGGCAGCAGCGCGGCCTTGCCGGCCGGGCCGAGCGGCAGGCCGATGTCGGTGGAGCCGACGACCTCGCCCGCGAGCACGCCCACGGCCTGCCCGATCTGCGTGCCGAACATCGCGCCGCCCATCGAGCGCATCATGCCGATCAGCGGGCCGGCCATGGCCTGCATCTCCTCCGGCAGGACGTCGCCCATGGCGGCGCCGACGCGCTCGGCGACCGGATCGACGAGCTCCTGCCAGGCGGGCAGGGTCGCCTCGACCCACTCCGCGCGGCTCCAGGCCACCGCGGAGGCCGCGCCGGACGGCAGGGACGTGGCGTCGTCCAGCCACAGGTCGGCCAGGCGGACGGCCTCCTGGACGGTGCTGCGCTCGGCGGGGCCGACGCTCGCGTCCTTCGTGCCGTCCGAGGTGCCCTGGGAGACCGTCTGGCGGGCGATCTGCTTGGCCATGTCCCAGTTCACCGGGCCGCCCTCGTAGGAGAGCATCTGGCCCAGCTGCTGGAACGCGGCGCCCAGGTCGGTGGGGTTCAGCGAACCGAACATGGCAGCGAGCGGATTGTCCGCACCGGGGCCACCAAAGCCTCCGGCACCGGGCAGCCCGCCGAATCCGAACGGGTTGGCCGGTCCCTGACCACCACCGCTCTGCTGGTCCTTCTTCTTGCCCTCGTCGCCGTCTTCCGGCTCCTCCGGCGGAAGGCCGAATCCGAATGGGGTGTCACTCACGGGATTCCTCGGCTGGTAAGGCCGCCGGTTCTCCCGACGGCGCGACTGCCCGACAACACCACCCAGCCTAGACACCCGGAACGGTTAGGGCCTCGGTGCTTCGCCGACTCGCGGGCTGCGGCAGGATGGATGCCACCTGGTACGTACGCGTCACTCGCGCTCGTATGTGAAGACAACCGCTGGAGACACCCGGTGAGTTCCCCAGATCCGCAGGTTCGCGCAGCGCGAAACCTCTCAGCCACTCCCGCCCTGCGCGGGCCCGTCGTCGCGGTCACCGGCGCAGCCTCCGGCGTGGGCGCCCTGCTCACCGCCCGGCTGGCCGCGTCCGAGGAGATCAAGCAGGTCATCGCCATCGACGAGCGGCGCGGCGAGTGCGCACAGGCGCGGTGGCACATCCTCGACGTGCGGGACCCGGCGATCGCCGAGAAGCTGCGCGGCGCGGACGTGGTCGTGCACCTGGCGCTCGACCTGGACCTGGAGACGGACGCCGCCGCCCGGACGGCGTACAACGTCCGGGGGACGCAGACCGTGCTGACCGCCGCCGCGGCGGCCGGGGTGCACCGGGTGGTGCTGTGCACGTCCGCGATGGTCTACGGGGCGCTGCCGGACAACGAGCTGCCGCTGTCGGAGGACGCCGAGCTGCGGGCGACGGCGGAGGCCACCGGGGTCGGTGACCTGCTGGAGATCGAGCGGCTGGCGCGGCGGGCGCCGCGCGCGCATCCGGGGCTCAACGTCACCGTGGTGCGCCCCGCCGTCCTGGTGGGCGGCACGGACACCGCGCTGACCAGGTACTTCGAGTCCCCTCGGCTGCTGGTCGTCGCCGGGTCGCGGCCGGCCTGGCAGTTCTGCCACGTCGAGGACCTGTGCAGCGCGCTGGAGTACGCCGCCCTGGAGAAGGTCGACGGGGAGCTCGCGGTGGGCTGCGAGGGGTGGCTGGAGCAGGAGGAGGTCGAGGAGCTGAGCGGCATCCGGCGGATGGAGCTGCCGTCGGCGGTGGCCCTGGGGGCGGCGGCCCGGCTGCACCGGATCGGGCTGACGCCGTCCCCGGCGGGGGACCTGGCGTACACGATGTACCCCTGGGTGATCAGCGGAAGCCGGCTGCACGACGCCGGGTGGCGGGCGCGGTGGACCAACGAGGAGGTGCTCGCCGAGCTGCTGGAGGAGGTCTCCGGGCGGCACACGGTGGCCGGGCGGCGGCTGGGCCGCAAGGACGCGACGGCCGCGGGCGCCGCGGGCGCGACGGTCGCGCTGCTGGGTGCGGCGGCCGTGGTGCGGCGGGCCCGCAAGGCCCGGCGCCGGCTGTGAGGCCCGGGGCCGGTCCGGCGCCGGACCGGCAGGCACGCCGGCCTTCTGGTCCGGCAGCCCGCTGCAGGGGACTTAGGCGCCCCCGCGCGCGTGCCGGGCGACAGCGCTGTTCCGCGTCCTGACGCGCGTGCGGCACGATGGACCCATGGCAGCCAGCAACGAGCACCCCGGTGAGCAGGGCGCACAGGAGCCCATCAAACTGATCGGCATCCGCGACACGCCGCTCTCCCTCGACGAGGTGTTCCGGGCGGTCGGGGACGCCGCCGCCGGAGGGACCGCCCTGTTCGTGGGGACCGTGCGGAACCACGACGGGGGTGCCGACGTCGACGAGCTCGGGTACTCCTGTCACCCGAGCGCCGAGGCCGAGATGCGGCGCGTCGCCGAGAAGGTCGTCGCCGAGTACCCGGTGCGCGCACTGGCCGCCGTCCACCGTGTGGGGGACCTGAGGGTCGGGGACCTCGCCGTCGTGGTCGGTGTGTCGTGCCCGCACCGCGGAGAGGCCTTCGAAGCCTGCCGGAAGCTGATCGACGACCTCAAGCACGAGGTGCCGATCTGGAAGCACCAGAGGTTCTCCGACGGCACCGAGGAGTGGGTGGGCGCCTGCTGACCCGCCGGCCGGGCGACTCCGGTTGCGTAACCGCACCCCTGCGATGAGCGTTGTCACTGCGGACGGTTAATCTGCTGATCAGTTTGCGGACGCTCTTGGGGTTGGAGGTCGGCATGGCGGCGCTCGCCTGGTTGCTGATTCCGCTTGTGGCTGCTGTCGGCGCGGGACTGTGGGGCAGTTGGGCCAACAGGACCCGCAGGGCCCGAAGCGACGGCCCCGAGCTGGACGGCTACGCACGCTTCTGCGCGGCGATGGAGAAGTCCCACACCGGTCCGTGACCCGCCGGTTCGCGGCACCATCCGTGGCACCACCGGTCCGTGGCCCCGTGCGGCCGCCCTGACGGTGCGCTGACGGAGGCGTCCCGTAGTGTCGTGACATGCCACGCCGCACCGCGACGATGCTCGCCTCCACCCTGATGCTGATCGCGCTCCTGTGCGCGGGAGTGCTCATCCGCGTGCCGTACGCGGAGATGTCCCCGGGGCCGACGGTGAACACGCTGGGGGACCACGACGGCGAGCCGGTGCTGCAGGTCGCCGGGCACAGGACCTACCCGACGGACGGCCACCTCAACATGACCACCGTCCGGGTCACCAGCGCCGACTACCGGATGAACCTGGTCGAGGCGGTCTACGGCTGGCTGGCCCACGACAACAAGGTCGTCCCGCACGAGACCCTGTACCCGGACGGCAAGACGGAGGAGGAGTCCACCCAGGAGAACGCCGAGGAGTTCTCCCAGTCCCAGGAGAGCGCCAAGGTCGCCGCCCTGAAGGAGCTCGGCATCGAGGTGGAGTCCTGGGTGATCGTCTCCACCGTCGTCAAGGACTCCCCGGCCCAGGGCCGGCTGCACGCCGGTGACGTGATCAAGGCCGTCGACGGCGCGGCGGTGAAGGCCCCCGCGGACGTGGCCGAGCTGGTGACCCGGCACGAGCCGGGCGAGGACGTCGTCTTCACGGTCGTGCCCGCCAAGGAGCAGGCCGCCGCCGAGAAGGAGAACCGGCAGCCGTTGAAGACGGAGAAGGTCACGATCACCACCGCCGCCTCCGACGACGCCGGCGCCAAGCGCGCCGTGGTCGGGATCTCGGCCGGCACCGACCACACCTTCCCGTTCACCGTCGACATCAAGCTCGCCGACGTGGGCGGCCCGAGCGCCGGCCTGATGTTCGCGCTCGGCATCTACGACAAGCTCACGCCGGGGTCCCTCACCGGCGGCGCGTTCGTCGCCGGCACCGGCACGATCGACGACGACGGCACGGTCGGCCCGATCGGCGGCGTCGAGATGAAGACCGTCGGCGCACGCGGCAAGGGCGCCCAGTACTTCCTGACGCCCGCCGACAACTGCGCGGCCGCCGCCAAGGACATCCCCGAGGGCCTCACCCTGGTCGAGGTCGGCACCATCGACGACGCCCTCGGCGCCCTGCGGGACATCCGCGACGGCGACACCGCCGACCTGCCGAAGTGCACCACGGGCGGCTGACCCCGAGCCGCGGCCGCATGCCGAACAGTGAGCGGCCCGGTGACCGTCGCGCCACCTTGCCGTGCACCGGAACACGCGGGTGCGCGCCCACTGCCGTGCACCGGAACACGCGGGCACGCGCCCATTGCCGTGTACCGGACACGCGGGCACGCGCCCATTGCTGTGTACCGGGCCGGGCCCGCCCTCCTGCTGTGTACCGGGCCCCCGGGGCGCGCCCCCACTGCCGCAGCGGAAGCCGCAGCGCAGCGCCTCAGTCCGCGAAGGTGGCCGCCAGCGCCTCCGCCAGGCCCGGCACCAGCGCGGAGCCGGTGAGGACCTCCGTCGGGGAATCCTTCTCCCGCAGCCGCAGGGCCGACTCGCGCGCGCCGTCGCGCAGCACCGCGACCGTCATGCGGACCTCCTGGCGCTCCGGATGCCGGGCGACCCACTGGGCGAGCGCGGCCTCGTCCAGATCGTCGGGGACCTGGGCCTCGGCGGACGGCGGCAGCATCAGCCGCTCCACCGTGAGCGCGCAGCCGGCCACCGCCTCGGGCCAGGCGATGGTGCCGAGGAACTCGTCGAGCGGCTTGTCCGTTGGAATCTCGTCCTGCTCGATCGGGGTGAGACCGGCGGCGTCCGGCTCGTCACCCAGGCCGAGCTGCGCCGCCAGCGCGGGTTCCTGGGCCCGCAGCTGTGCGGTGTCTACGAGGGCGAAGAGGCGTGCGGGCTGGTCCCAGCCGAGGCCGGAGGCGTACTCGTCGATCTCGAGCACGGCCCGGGTGAGCGGGCTCGCCGCCATGGGTGTGTTGGACATGGTCACAATCCTGCCTCGTTCCCGCCCGGAATCGGGAACCGAGTAAAGCGTGAGTAAGTTGCATAGGTGAGGGCCTACGATCACGGGGCCCAAGGACGGCCCGCGAAAACGGGGGCCTGACAGACCAACAGCGATTTTCGAGGTGCCACCTTGGCTTTCCAGATGCCGGACCGCGGCGGAGGCCCGACGGGGCCACGGATCAGAGTGGGCCGCCCGTCCCGGCGTGTCCGGACCCTGCTCATGACGCTCGGCGTCCTCGCCGTGCTCGCCATGGCGTTCACCATGTTCGCGGGTTTCTGGACGGACTGGCTCTGGTACCGGTCGGTGAAGTACTCGTCCGTCTTCACCACCACCCTGTGGACCAAGATCGGGCTCTTCTTCGTCTTCGGCCTGCTCATGGCCGTCGCCGTCGGGTTCAACATCTGGCTGGCGCACCGGCTGCGTCCCCCGCTGAGCGCGATGTCGATGGAGCAGCAGAGCCTCGACCGGTACCGGATGGGCATCGCGCCGTACAAGAAGTGGCTGCTGCTCGGGATCACCGCCCTGGTGGGCCTGATCGCCGGCGCGTCCGCGTCCGGGCAGTGGCGGACCTGGCTGATGTGGGTCAACGGCGTGCCGTTCGGCCAGGAGGACCCGCAGTTCAAGCTGGACGTCGCGTTCTACGCCTTCGACCTGCCCTGGTACCGCTTCCTGCTCGGCTTCGGCTTCGCCGCCGCGATCCTCTCCCTGATCGCCGCCGCGCTCACCCACTACCTGTACGGCGGGCTGCGCGTCACCAGCCCGGGGGCGCGCGCCACGGCCGCAGCGACCGGCCACCTGTCGGTGCTCATCGGCATCTTCGTCGCCCTGAAGGCGGTCGCCTACTGGCTCGACCGGTACGGCCTGGCGGTGAAGTCCAGCGACTTCAAGGCCACGGACAACTGGACGGGCCTGCGGTACGTCGACGCCAACGCCTACCTGCCGGCCAAGACGATCCTGTTCTGCATCGCCGTCATCTGCGCCCTGCTGTTCTTCTCCACGATCTGGCGGCGCACCTGGCAGCTGCCGCTGATCGGCTTCGGCCTGATGGTGCTCTCGGCGATCCTGATCGGCGGGCTGTACCCGGCGATCGTGCAGAAGTTCCAGGTCCAGCCGAACGAGCAGGCCAAGGAGGCCCCGTACGTCGAGAAGAACCTCGCGGCGACGCGTGAGGCGTACGGCATCGACGGCACGCAGGTCACCGAGTACTCGGGCACGGCGGCCACCGAGGACGCCGGCCAGCTGCGGGACGACGTCGCCTCCACGGCGAGCATCCGCATCATGGACCCGAACATCATCTCGCCGACCTTCCAGCAGCTCCAGCAGATGCGGAAGTACTACGCGTTCCCGACCAACCTGGACGTCGACCGCTACAGCGCGGACGGCAGGGAGCAGGACACGGTCATCGGTCTGCGCGAGCTGAACTACGCGGGCATCGACAAGAAGAACTGGATCAACAACCACTTCCGCTACACCCACGGCTACGGCGCGGTCGCCGCGGAGGGCACCTCCGTGGACTCCGAGGGCCGCCCGGTCTTCACCGAGTCCGACCTGCCGTCCAAGGGCCAGCTCGGCACGTACGAGCAGCGGATCTACTACGGCGAGAAGACCAACACGTACTCCATCGTCGGCGGTCCCCAGAACGAGATCGACTACTCCGACGACAGCGGTGAGAAGACCTACAGCTACGAGGGCAAGAGCGGTGTCAACCTCGACAACCCGATGAACCGGGCCGCCTACGCCGTGGCGCTCAACGAGCCGCAGATCCTCTACTCGGGCGCGATCGGCGAGGGTTCGCGGATCCTGTACAACCGCACGCCCAAGGAGCGCGTCGAGGCGGTCGCCCCCTGGCTGACCATCGACGGCGACGCCTACCCGGCGGTCGTGAACCACCGGATCCAGTGGATCGTCGACGCGTACACGACCACGAACGGGTACCCGTACGCCTCGCGGACGACCCTGGGCGACACCACCGCGGACTCGCTGACCGCGACCAACGACCAGCGCGCGGTGGTGGCCCAGCAGAACCAGGTCAACTACATCCGCAACTCGGTGAAGGCGACCGTCGACGCCTACACCGGTGAGGTCAGGCTCTACCAGTGGGACACCCAGGACCCGGTCCTGAAGACCTGGATGAAGGCGTTCCCGGACACCGTCCAGCCCAAGAGCGCGATCTCGGCCGACCTGATGGCCCATCTGCGGTACCCGCAGGACCTGTTCAAGGTCCAGCGCGAGCTGCTGACCCGCTACCACGTGAAGGACGCCGACACCTTCCTGAGCGGCAGCGAGGTGTGGCAGGTGCCGGACGACCCGACCAACAAGTCGGGTGACGCGGTGCCGCCGTACTACCTCAGCATGAAGATGCCCGACCAGCAGGAGCAGGCGTTCTCGCTGACGACGACCTTCACGCCGAACGGCCGGGACAACCTCAGCGCGTTCATGGCGGTCGACGCCGAGGCGGGCAAGAGCGACTACGGCAAGATCAGAATCCTGAAACTGCCGACCAGCACCACGGTCAACGGGCCCAAGCAGGTGCAGAGCCAGTTCAACTCCGAACAGGACATCGCCGAGTCCATCAGGCTGCTGAGAGGCGGCGACTCCGAGGTGGAGTACGGCAACCTCCTGACGGTGCCCCTGGACGGCGGTCTGCTCTACGTGGAGCCGGTCTACGTCCGTGGCGGCGGGCTCCAGTACCCGCTGCTGCGCAAGGTGCTGGTCAGCTACGGCGGCAACACCGCGTTCGAGGACACCCTCGACGAGGCCCTCAACAAGGTGTTCGGGGCGGAGGGTTCGACCCCGCCGCCGGACGAGGACACCGGTGAGGACGACGGCGACACCACGACCCCGCCGCCGACGAGTGACAACCCGACCGTCCAGGAGGCGCTCAACGACGCCCAGAAGGCCTTCGAGTCCGGCCAGGAGGCGTTGAAGAACGGCGACTGGGAGGCGTACGGGAAGGCGCAGGCGGACCTGGAGGCGGCGCTGCGGCGGGCCGAGGAGGCGCAGTCGCGGGCCGGCGGCTCCGGCGGTACGGGCAACGGTGCGACCAGCAGCCCGAGTCCTGCGGGCAGCCCCAGTCCCACCGGCAGCGCCAGTCCCGGCAGCACCCCGCAGAGCGGCTGATCGAACAGCTCCTCCCGCGTCGTGGTACGGTTGCCGAACAACGACGCGGGGTGGAGCAGCTCGGTAGCTCGCTGGGCTCATAACCCAGAGGTCGCAGGTTCAAATCCTGTCCCCGCTACGGAAGCCGATGTGACGTCGGCAAGGCGAAGGCCCGGATCCTCCAAGGATCCGGGCCTTCGTGGTGTGCGAACGCATGTGCCGGCACGGCGTATCGCCGTGCCGCCGTGGGGAGTTGGGCAATCTGTGTTTGACTTGTCTCTCTGTGGGCATGTCGACAAAACGCTGAAGTGACCTCACTGGCTGCGGTATACCAGGTGTACCCAGGTTGCAGGTGGTGCGACGATGGACGTTATGGGGGACAAGGCAACTCTGTTCGAGACAGGGCGATTTGTGCAGCCTGCCGGTCAGGAGGAGACCCAGGACGAGGCGGGCGAGGCGGCCGAGGAGGCACGTCAGCGGCTCGCCGCCGAGGCCGGTGAGGTCGAGGCGATGAGCGTCCTCGGGGCCATGCTGCTGCGCCGCGGCGATCTCGACGGAGCCGAACCCCATCTGCGCGCCGCGACCGCCGCGGGCGACCGCGCCGCCGCGAACAACCTGGGTGTGCTGCTGCACCAGCGGGGATACGCCGACGAGGCCGCCGGCTGGTGGCGGATCGCCGCCGTCGCCGGCAGCGCCGCCGCCGCGCACGCGCTCGGGCGGCACCACCGGGAGCGGGGCGACGAGCCGGCCGCCGAGTACTGGCTGCGGCAGTCCGCCGAGCAGGGGCACGCCCTGGGGGCGTACGCGCTGGCCGATCTGCTGGAGCACCGGGGCGGCGACGACGCCCAGCAGTGGATGCGGGTCGCCGCCGAGCGGGGGCACCGGGAGGCGGCGTACCGGCTGGCGCGGACGCTCGATCGCAGAGCGGCGCGCGAGGCCGGGGTCCGGGGCGACAACGGTGTCGGGGTGGCGGGGGGAGCCGCCGCGGCGGGTGTCCCTCCGGGGCAGGAGGCCGAGCAGTGGTACCGGCAGGCCGCCGCGCGGGGGCACCGGCGGGCCGCGCTGCACCTCGGCGCGATCCTGGAGAAGCGCGGCGAGCTGAAGGAGGCCGGGCGCTGGTACCTGACCTCCGCCAAGGACGGGGAGCCGCGGGCCGCCTGCGCGCTCGGGTTCCTGCTGCGGGACGCGGGGGACGAGGAGAGCGCCGCCGTGTGGTGGCTGAGGGCCGCGCAGGAGGGCGACGGCAACGCCGCGAACGCGCTGGGCGCGCTGCACGCCGAGCGCGGGCAGACGCAGACGGCCGAGCGGTGGTACCGGGCGGCCATGGACGCCGGGGACGTCAACGGGGCGTACAACCTCGGGCTGCTCTGCGCCGAGCAGGGGCGGACCGGGCCGGCCGAGCAGTGGTACCGGCGTGCCGCGTACGCCGGGCACCGGGAGGCGGCGAACGCGCTGGCGATCCTGCTGCTCCAGGGGGGCGACGAGACCGGCGCGGAGCCGTGGTTCTCCAAGGCGGCGGAGGCGGGGAGCGTCGATGCCGCCTTCAACCTGGGCATCCTCCACGCCAAGCGGGGCGAGGACGCGGCCGCGCTGCGCTGGTACGAGCGGGCGGCGGCCGCCGGACACACCGAGGCGGCGCTGCAGGTCGGCATCGCGCGGCTGCGGGACGGGGACGAGCCGGCGGCCGAGCGGCACCTGCGGTGCGCGGCGGGGGGCGGCAGCGCGGAGGCGGCGTACCGGCTGGCGGCCGTGCTCGACGCCCGGCGGCCGCCGGTGTCGCCGCACGAACTGGGCGAGCCCTCGCACGAGAAGTCCGAGTGCGAGGAGTGGTACGAGCGGGCGGCCACGCAGGGGCATCGGCGGGCGCAGGTGCGGGTGGGGATGCTCGCGGCCGCGCGCGGGGACGTCGTCGAAGCGGCTCGGTGGTACCGCGCGGCCGCCGAGGCGGGGTCGCGGAACGGCGCGTTCAACCTGGGGCTGCTGCTGGCCCGCGAGGGCAGCGAGCCGGAGGCGGCGGTGTGGTGGACGCGCGCCGCCGACGCGGGGCACGGACGGGCCGCGCTGCGGCTCGCCCTCGTCTACACGCGTCGCGGCGAGCTGGCCGAGGGACAGCGCTGGGCGGACCGGGCGGTGTCCCTGGGACCGCGCGAGGTGGCGGAGCGGGCGGCACGGCTGCGGGACGCGCTGCGCGAGGAACTGTCGGCATGACGCCGGTGCCCGGGGTACCTCCGGGCGGGTGCGGGGCGGGGTCACTTCCGAGCGGATGTCCCGGGTGGAGCCGCGTCCGGGCGGGGGCCCGGGTAAGGATGCTTCCGGCGGGTACCGCTCGCTACGGCTACGGCTACGGCTACGGCTACGGCCACGGCCACCGCGCCGCAGCCCCGCGCCCGCTATTGTCCGCGCCGAGGGCACCGGGCGGAGTGAGCAGGGCCTCGGTGCGGTGGGCGAGGGCCCGGTTCCTCCAGTGATTTGCTTCTGTGCGCGTCCTTGACGTAACGTTGCATTCACCGACGCGGGGTGGAGCAGCTCGGTAGCTCGCTGGGCTCATAACCCAGAGGTCGCAGGTTCAAATCCTGTCCCCGCTACTGAAGGCCGAGGGCCGGAATCCAGTCACTGGATTCCGGCCCTCGGCTTGTGTGCGGTTCGGGTTCGGGTGCCGCCCGGCAACGGACGAAGCCCCCGGCGACCTCACCTGTCGGTGCCGGGGGCTTTCGGGAGCGCGGGAGAGTCAGATCACGCCGACGCGCAGTTCGGGCACACCCCGCGGTACGTCATCTCGACGTCCGAGACCGTGAAGCCGAAGCGCTCCGAGTCGGGGAGGTCGGCCAGCGGGTTGCCCGTCGGGTGGACGTCGCGGATCGCGCCGCACTGGGCGCAGACCAGGTGGTGGTGCGGGCGGTGCGCGTTCGGGTCGTACCGCTTGGCGCGCTTGTCGGTGCTGACCTCCAGCACCTCGCCGAGGGAGACCAGCTCACCCAGGGTGTTGTAGACGGTCGCCCGGGAGATCTCGGGCAGCTTGGCGACCGCACGGGCGTGCACCTCGTCGGCCGTCAGGTGGACGTGGTCGCCGTCGAGGACCTCGGCCACCACACGCCGCTGCGCGGTCATCCGCCATCCGCGTCCGCGCAGCCGTTCCAGAAGGTCACTCATGAGGGCCAGCCTATCAGCAAGGGGAACAAAGTCCGAACAGGTGTGAGTTTGGAAGGTGCCTTGACTTAGACAAAGTCTATTGTAGGATCGAGTGCGGCTCTGGCCACGGGACAGGAGTCCGGCCGAGGAGCAGCATCAGTAGGGACTGACGCAGGAGGCGCACGTGACCCAGGGACCGCTCACGACGGAGGCCGGTGCTCCGGTCGCCGACAACCAGCACAGCGAGACCGCGGGCGTCGGTGGCCCGGTCCTCGTTCAGGACCAGCTCCTGCTGGAGAAGCTGGCCCACTTCAACCGCGAGCGCATCCCGGAGCGTGTCGTGCACGCCCGTGGCGCGGGCGCCTACGGCACCTTCACGGTGACCGCCGACGTGACGCCGTACACGAGGGCCAGGTTCCTCTCCGGGATCGGCAAGCAGACCGAGGTCTTCCTGCGGTTCTCGACGGTGGCCGGCAATCTGGGCGCGGCGGACGCCGTCCGCGACCCGCGCGGCTTCGCGCTGAAGTTCTACACCGAGGAGGGCAACTACGACCTCGTCGGCAACAACACCCCGGTGTTCTTCATCAAGGACGCCATCAAGTTCCCCGACTTCATCCACACCCAGAAGCGCGACCCGTACACCGGCTCGACCGAGGCGGACAACGTCTGGGACTTCTGGAGCCTGTCCCCCGAGTCCACCCACCAGGTGACCTGGCTCTTCGGCGACCGCGGCATCCCCGCCTCGTACCGCCACATGGACGGCTTCGGTTCGCACACCTTCCAGTGGAACAACGAGGCCGGCGAGGCCTTCTGGGTCAAGTACCACTTCAAGACCGACCAGGGGATCAAGAATCTCACCGCCGGGGAGGCGGAGGCCCTCGCGGGCAAGGACCCCGACTCGCACCAGCGCGACCTGCGTGAGGCGATCGAGCGGGGCGAGTACCCGACCTGGACCGTGGGCGTGCAGATCATGCCGGTGGCCGAGGCGGCGGCCTACCGCTTCAACCCGTTCGACCTGACCAAGGTGTGGCCGCACGCGGACTACCCGGTCGTGGAGATCGGCAAGCTGGAGCTCAACCGCAACCCGCGGAACATCTTCGCCGAGGTCGAGCAGTCGGTGTTCTCGCCCGCGCACTTCGTGCCCGGCATCGGCCCGTCCCCGGACAAGATGCTGCAGGGCCGCCTCTTCGCGTACGGCGACGCGCACCGCTACCGGGTCGGCGTCAACGCCGACCACCTGCCGGTGAACCGTCCGCACGCCACCGAGGCGCGTACCAACTCCCGCGACGGCTTCCTCTACGACGGCCGCCACGGCGGTGCGAAGAACTACGAGCCGAACAGCTTCGGCGGCCCGTTCCAGACGAACCGCCCGCTGTGGCAGCCGGTGCCCGTCACCGGCGGCACGGGCAACCACGAGGCTCCGGTGCACGCCGAGGACAACGACTTCGTCCAGGCGGGCAACCTCTACCGGCTGATGGCGGAGGAGGAGAAGGAGCGCCTGGTCGGCAACCTGGCGGGTTCCCTCTCCCAGGTCTCGCGCGCGGACATCGTCGAGCGCGCGGTCGGCAACTTCCGCCAGGCGGACCCGGACTTCGGCAAGCGGCTGGAGGCCGCGGTCCAGGCCCTGCGCGGCTGACACACCCCAGCATGGGACCGCTTGCCGAGCGGACGGGCCGGATCTCCCCCTGCGGGGGGCCGGCCCGTCCGTGTGTTCCCGGGCGGGTGCGGACCCCGTGTCTCAGGCCGGCACCCGCTGTCGTGCGGGCACCCGGCAGCGGAGGGTGTCGCGGACCGAGACGATGCCGGCGGGCTCGCCGCCGTCAGCACGACGAGGCGCCGGAGGCCGCCGTGCCTCATGGCGGGGCCGACGGTGAGGACGACCGTGCCCCTGGCGTCACGTACGAGCACGGATGGAGCCGCCTCCCGGAGTGTCTCCCCACCGGGTCTTCCGCTCGTGCGCTTGTCCGGTAGTGCGGCCTGCGTGGCCTGCGTGGCCTGTGAGGCTTGTTCGCCGTTTCGCAAGATCACAAACGGGGGCGTCCTCAGGGTGCCAGGTGTAGCGGGGGTCAACAAGCAGGCGTTCAGTAACGCTGGTTGAGGTAGCCGAGCAGTTCGTCGTGGAGCAGGCCGTTGGACGCGGCCGCGTTGCCGCTGTGCGGGCCGGGGCGGCCGTCGAGGCCGGTGAAGGCGCCGCCGGCCTCCGTGACGATGATGGCGTTCGCGGCCATGTCCCAGAGCGACAGCTCGGGCTCCGCGCACAGGTCGACCGAGCCCTCGGCGACCATCATGTACGGCCAGAAGTCGCCGTACGCGCGCGTGCGCCACACCTCGCGGCCGAGGTCCAGGAAGCCGTTGAGCCGGCCCTGCTCCTCCCAGCCGGACAGGGAGGAGTACGCGAAGGAGGCGTCCGACAGCTCGGCGACGCGGGAGACGTGCAGCCGGCTCGCGGAGGTGAGGCTGCGGCCGCTGAAGGCGCCGTGGCCCTTCGCGGCCCACCAGCGGCGCCCCAGGGCGGGGGCGGAGACGACGCCGACGACGGGCTCGTAGCCGCCTTCCGCCGCCTCCATCAGGGAGATCAGGGTCGCCCACACGGGTACGCCGCGCACGTAGTTCTTGGTGCCGTCGATGGGGTCGACGACCCAGCGGCGCGGACCGGTTCCCTCGATGCCGTACTCCTCGCCGAGGACCGCGTCCCGCGGGCGGGCGCGCTGGAGGTGGCCCCGGATGAGTTCCTCGGCGGCCCGGTCGGCCTCGGAGACGGGCGTCATGTCGGGCTTGGTCTCGACCTTCAGGTCGAGAGCCTTGAAGCGGTCCGTCGTCGCGGCGTCGGCGGCGTCCGCGAGGACGTGGGCCAGGCGCAGGTCGTCGAGATAGTCGGGCATGTGAGGAACCGTATCGGCCGTGGTCGGTACGGGGCCACCGGGGGCGCCGGTGGCGCGGTGCGCGAGGCGGAACCGGGTGGGGTGGAAGCGCGCCAGGAGGCCTCGCACATACCTCCGCCCGCGCCGCTGACCGTGTGCGCCCGCGTTCCCGTCCTGTGCCGCTGACCGTGTGCGCCCGCGTTCCCGTCCTGTGCCGTTGACCGTGTGCGCCCGCGATCCCGTTCCGCGCCCCTCACCGTGCGCCCCCGCATCCCGGCCCCCGCCCCTCACCGGGCACATCCGCGTCTCCGCCCGCCCCCTCACCGGGCGCGCCCGGTGACCGGCCCGCCCTCGTCGCGGGGTCGCGCCCGCGCCCCCGCCGTCCCTTCTTACGGTGGCGCACCCGCACCCGCCCCCGGCGCCCCGACGAGCCGCCCCCCCCGCATGCGCCCGGACGCACTGCGCGCACCCTTGACAGTGCTCTCGGAGCCGTCAAACCTGGGCGCAAAGTCCGTCCCCCAGGGAGGCGACGATGCCTGCTGCCCGGGAGTCCCTGCTGGACGCCGCCTTCGCGGCGCTCGCGCGGCGGCCGTGGGCCGCGGTGCGGATGGTGGAGGTGGCCGCGGCGGCGGGGGTCTCCCGGCAGACGCTCTACAACGAGTTCGGCAGCAAGGAAGGGCTGGCCCGGGCCCTGGTGCGCCGGGAGGCCGACGGCTACCTCGCCGGCGTCGACCGGGCGCTCACCGTGCCCGGCGACCCGCACGACCCCCGCGAACGGCTGCTGGCGACCGCCGAGTGGATCACCGTGGCCGCCCGGGACAACGCGCTGGTGCGCGCCATGCTCACCGGCTGCTGGAGCGAGCGCCTGCCCTCGCCCACGCTGTCGCCGGTGCCGTCCTCCTCCGCCGTCCCCGCGCAGCGCCGCGCCGACGGCCCGCTGCCCTCGCCCGGCGACTTCGTGGCCCTGGTCCGCGACCGGGCCGTCGCGGTGCTGGCCCAACCCGGCACGTCCCTGGCGGACACCGCCGACCTGACCCGCTCCTGCGAACTGGCCGTCCGACTCGCGCTGTCCTGCGTCGCGGCCCCCGCCGAGCGCGGCGTCACCGACCTGGTGCGCGGCGCCCTGGACCCGCAGCCGGCGTGAGCCCGCGGACGCCTCGGCGGGCTCAGTGCGCGGAGCCGGACAGCTGGAGTCCGATGACGCCGATGATGACCAGGCTGATCGAGACGATCTTCAGCGTGGAGACGACGTCACCGAGGAAGACCATGCCGTAGATGGCGGTGCCGGCCGCGCCGATGCCGGTCCACACCGCGTACGCCGGACCCACGTCGAGCTTCTTCAGGGACAGCGTCAGCAGACCGAAGCTGCCGAGCGCGAAGACGCAGAACGCGAGGGTCGGCCAGAGCCTGGTGAAGCCGTGCGACAGCTTCAGACAGACGGCGAAGCCGGTTTCGAGCAACCCGGCCACGATGACCAGCAGCCACGCCATGTGCTGTCCTCCCCGTTTCTCCACGAACCGTGCCGCTTGTCAGGCGCTTGTCAGGATGGGGTCCGGCTGTCGCGATTATGCCCTTACCGAACCCGCCGGGAGGCAAACCCCGCAAGAGGACGACGCGGCGCCAGAGGGCCTCAGCCCCCTTAGTCCCCTTCCGTCCGCTCCCGCGTCGCCAGCAGCCGCCGCAGCGAGTACAGCCGCGCGGAGCCGGCGTGCCCGCCGGCCACCCACGCGTCGAGCGCGCAGTCCGGCTCGTCGTGGCCGCACGCGCGCGGACACCCCTCCGTGCCCGGCTCCAGGTCGGGGAAGGCGTGGATGACCCGGGACGGGTCGATGTGCGCGAGCCCGAACGACCGTACGCCCGGCGTGTCGATCACCCAGCCGTCCGTGCCGGTCAGCGGCAGGGCCAGCGCGGAGGTGGTGGTGTGCCGGCCGCGTCCGGTCACCGCGTTGACATGTCCCGTCAGCCGCCGCCGGTCCTCCGGCACCAGCGCGTTGACCAGCGTCGTCTTGCCGACGCCGGAGTGGCCGACGAACGCCGTGACCTTGCCGTCCAGCTGCTCGAACACCCGCTCCGCCGCCGCGCCGGTCTCCAGCTCCTCGCGGCTGGTGACGACGTACGGGATGTCCAGGTCGCCGTAGAGCTCCAGCAGCTTGCCGGGCGGGGCGAGGTCCGACTTGGTCAGCACCAGCAGCGGGTCCAGGCCGCCGTCGTACGCCGCCACCAGGCAGCGGTCGATCAGGCGCGGGCGCGGCTCGGGGTCGGCGAGGGCGGTGACGACGGCGAGCTGGTCGGCGTTGGCGACGACCACGCGCTCGTACGGGTCGTCGTCGTCGGCGGTGCGGCGCAGCACCGAGGTGCGCTCCGCGATCCGCACGATCCGCGCGAGCGTGTCCTTCCCGCCGGACAGGTCGCCGACCAGGGCCACCCGGTCGCCGACCACGGCGGCCTTGCGGCCCAGTTCGCGTGCCTTCATGGCCGTGACCACGCGGTCCTCGACCAGGCAGGTCAGGCGGCCCCGGTCGACGGTGAGGACCATGCCCTCGGCGGCGTCCTCGTGTTTGGGCCGGATGTGCGTCCGCGGCCGGTTGCCCTTGCGGTTGGGGCGGGAGCGGATGTCGTCCTCGTCGGTGTGCTTGCCGTAGCGGCGCATGGCGTGATCCCTACGACCCGAGCATCCCGGTCCACAGCTCGGGGAAGTCCGGCAGGGTCTTCGCCGTCGTGGCCACGTTCTCGATGCGCACGTCCTTGACCGCCAGTCCGATGACGGCGCCCGCGGTGGCCATGCGATGGTCCTCGTACGTGTGGAAGACCCCGCCGTGCAGCGGGCGCGGGCGGATGTGCAGGCCGTCGGCGGTCTCGGTGACGTCACCGCCGAGTTCGTTGATCTCCTTGGTGAGCGCGGCCAGGCGGTCCGTCTCGTGCAGCCGCAGATGGGCCACGCCGCGCAGCGTGGAGGGGGAGTCGGCGAGGGCGGCCGCCGCGGCGATGCCGGGGGTCAGCTCGCCGACGTCGCCGAGGTCCACGTCGATGCCGTGGATCGCACCCGATCCGGTGAACACCAGACCCTGGTCGGTCAGTGCGCAGGAACCGCCCATTTCGGTGAAGATCTCCCGCAGCCGGTCGCCGGGCTGGGTGGTGCGGGACGGCCAGTCCGGGATCAGCACCTTGCCGCCGGTGACCAGGGCCGCCGCCAGGAACGGCTGGGCGTTGGACAGGTCCGGCTCGATGGTCAGGTCCCGGCCGAGCAGGGCGCCCGGCGTGACCCGCCAGACGTTGGGCTCGCCGCCCGACTCGGGGGTGTCGACCTGCGCGCCGACCGCGCGCAGCATGTCGACGGTCATCCGGATGTGCGGCACGGACGGCAGCGTGGCGCCGGTGTGCCGGACCTCCACGCCCTGGTTGAAGCGCGGTCCGGACAGCAGCAGGGCGCTGACGAACTGGGACGACGACGAGGCGTCGACCTCGACCGGGCCGCCGTCCAGCGCGCCTCCGCCGTGCACGGTCAGCGGCAGCGCGCCGCGGCCGTCGTCGTCGATCCGGGCACCGAGCACGCGCAGGGCGTCGATGACGCCGTTCAGGGGACGCTCGTACGACCTGGGGTCGCCGTCGAAGCGGACCGGGCCGTCGGCGAGCGCGGCGACCGGCGGCAGGAAGCGCATCACGGTGCCGGCGTTGCCGACGTCGACCGTGGCCGGGCCGCGCAGGCCCGCCGGGAGCACGCGCCACGCCTCGCCGGTGCCGTCCGGGCCCACGCCCTCCTCGATGCCGACGCCCATCGCCCGCAGCGCACCGGCCATCAGCAGGGTGTCCCGGGAGCGCAGCGGGCGGCGCAGCCAGCCGGGCTCGGAGGCGAGGGCGGCGAGCACCAGGGCGCGGTTGGTGACCGACTTGGACCCGGGCACGTGGACCGTCGCGTCGACGGCTCCGTGCGCGTGCGGGGCGGGCCAGAGGGCGGGGTCTGCAAGGTTCTGCGCCATGGGCCCCACTCTAGTGGGCGGCGGTGGTTCGGGTGCGGGTGCGTTGTGGCTGGTCGGGCAGTCAGCGGTGCGCCGTCGCGGGACGCTCACACCTCCAGCAGCCAGCGCCCCCCGCCGATCAGCGAGCTCAGCGACACCGCGTGGAACAGGAACAGCCACACCCCCGCCGGCGCGTGCGTCAGCCGGGCCAGCTGGTCCGCGTCCGAGTCGCCCGCCCCGCCCCGGCGCCGCTTCGCCTGGAGCTCGAACGCCGGGCGTACCCCGCCGAGCAGCAGGAACCACACCACCAGGTACGCGAACACCGCCTGCACCTGGGGCCCGGCCAGCCAGGAGACCAGCAGGAACGCGCCGCCGGCCAGGAAGACGGTCAGCACGCCGTACGCGTTGCGGATCATCACCAGCATGGCCAGCAGCAGGGCCGTCGCCACCCACAGCAGCAGCGTGATGTGCCCGGTGGCGAGCAGCGCGGCGCCGCCCAGGCCCAGCAGCGGGGGAGCGGTGTAGCCGGCGGCCGCGGTGAGGATCATGCCGATGCCGTACGGCTTGCCCCGGCTGACCGTGAGGCCGCTGGTGTCGGAGTGCAGGCGTATGCCGGTCAGGGTGCGGCCGGTGAGCAGCGCGATCAGGCCGTGGCCGCCCTCGTGGGCGATGGTGACGGCGTTGCGGGCGAGGCGCCACAGCCCGTGCGGGACGACCACGGCGAGGGCGGCGGCCAGGGTGGCGAGGACGACCCACAGGTCGGGGTCGGGCTGCGTGCCGACGAGTTCGTCCCACAGAGTCGTGGCTGTCGTGCTGTCCATGTTTCCGGGGCGCTCCCTGTGCTCGTCGGAAAGGGCCGGCGCGGGGCGCCGTGTCGAGGGGTGGTGGTCGGGCGACGGGTGGGCCTGGCAGTGTGGCACGTATGTGCGGACGGTATGCAGCGAGTCGTAGGCCCGAGGATCTCGCAGGAATCTTTGAGATCGAGAAGTGGGAGCCCGAGGAGACCCTGGAGCCCGACTTCAACGTGGCGCCCACCAAGGAGGTCTACGCGGTCCTGGACCGTCCTGTGAAGGACGCCGGCGACCCGCGGCCGGTTCGGCAGCTGCGCAGGCTCCGGTGGGGACTCGTCCCGTCCTGGGCCAGGACGCCCGAGGGCGGCGCCCGGATGATCAACGCCCGGGCCGAGACCGTCCACGAGAAGCCCGCCTACCGCCGGGCCTTCGCCGCCCGGCGCTGCATCCTGCCCGCCGACGGCTACTACGAGTGGGTCACCGGCAGGCAGGAGCGGGACCTGGAGGTGGAGGGCAAGAAGAAGCGGCCGCGCAAGCAGCCGTACTTCGTGCTGCCGGCCGACGGCTCGGTCTTCGCGATGGCCGGGCTGTACGAGTTCTGGCGGGACCGGACGCTGCCCGACGACCACCCGCAGGCCTGGTGGGTCACCTGCTCGGTCCTCACCACCGAGGCCGAGAGCGGCCCGCTGGCGGTGGCGCCCGCCGAGGGCCCGTACGCGCTCGCCGACATCCACCCCCGGATGCCGCTGATGCTCACCCCCGACCGCTGGGACGCCTGGCTCGACCCGTCCCGCACCGACCCCGACGACCTGCGCGAACTGCTCGCCCCGCCGCCGGCCGGCCTGATGCGCGCCTACCCGGTGACCACCGCCGTCTCCAACGTCCGCAACAACGGCCCGGAGCTGCTGAAGGAGCTGGAGGGGCCGGTGGAGGGCACACTCTTCTGACGTGAGCCGAGACGTGCTGATGTGCCTGATGTGCCAGAGGTGTCTGGGGTGTCTGAGGTGTCTCAACGTTTCCGAGGTGGTGTCTGAGGTGTCTGAAGGCTTCCGAGGTGGTGTCTGAGGTGTCTGAGGTTTCGAAGGTGACCGACGTGACAGGTGCGACCTCCTCGACCGCAGAGACGGTCGAGACCGAGGCGGGCACCGCCCGCGTCACCTGGCACCGGGCGGACCGGCCCAGGCTGGTCCTGGCCCTCGGCCATGGCGCCGGCGGCGGCATCGAGGCCCGCGACCTCGTGGCGCTCGCGGACGTCCTGCCCCGGCACGGCGTCACCGTCGCCCGGGTGGAACAGCCCTGGCGCGTCGCCGGGAAGAAGGTGACACCGGCGCCCAGGACGCTGGACGCCGGCTGGCGCGGGATCTGGCCCGCGCTGGCCGCACCGGGGCTCCCGGTGGTCTCGGGCGGGCGCAGCGCGGGCGCCCGGGTGGCCTGCCGTACGGCGGCCGAGCTGGGCGCGGCGGCCGTCCTCGCCCTCGGCTTCCCGCTGCACCCGCCGGGGAAGCCGGAGAAGTCCCGCGCGGGGGAGCTGCTCGGCGCGGGGGTGCCCGCCCTGGTCGTCCAGGGGGGAAACGACCCGTTCGGGAAGCCGGAGGAGTTCCCGGACGGACCGTACGAGCTGGTCGAGGTGGCCTGTGCCGATCATGGCTTCGCCGTGCCGAAACGGGCGGCGACCGGCCGCCGGGAAGCTGTCGCGATCATCACGGACGCGGTGGTGAGGTGGACCGCGACCCTGGGGTGACGTTCCGGGAATGCGGGGGCCGCGGGCGCTGTTGAGGCGGACGTATGTGCTGATGACCAGCACCGACGCCGTAGGAGAGGAAGTCCGCCGCATGGGTTCGACCTTCTGCCCGGGCCGCAGCAGCCGTACTGACCTGGACTGGACGGTGCTGCACGCGGCCACGACCGCCCCTGTTCGGGCGGCGGCGGGCATGGATCGTCGTCTATCCTCCGATTCTGGTGGGACCGGGTTCGGTCCTGCCCGGATTGCTGAGGAGGTGGGTCCGGTCACCGGTAACGACGCAGGGACCGACAACGGCCAGGCGGAGCTGCCCGAGGGCCGGGGCAACGGCGCGGAGTCGACCGCGGAGCGCAGCGCGCGCTTCGAACGGGACGCGCTCGAATTCCTCGACCAGATGTACTCGGCCGCGCTGCGCATGACGCGCAATCCGGCCGATGCCGAGGACCTGGTGCAGGAGACGTACGCCAAGGCGTACGCGTCCTTCCACCAGTTCCGCGAGGGCACCAACCTCAAGGCGTGGCTGTATCGGATCCTCACCAACACCTTCATCAACTCGTACCGCAAGAAGCAGCGCGAACCCCAGCGCAGCGCGGCCGAGGAGATCGAGGACTGGCAGCTCGCCCGCGCCGAGTCGCACATGTCGACCGGTCTGCGCTCCGCGGAGTCGCAGGCGCTCGACCACCTGCCCGACTCGGACGTGAAGGAGGCGCTGCAGGCGATCCCCGAGGAGTTCCGCATCGCCGTCTATCTGGCGGACGTCGAGGGCTTTGCCTACAAGGAGATCGCGGACATCATGGGGACACCCATCGGTACGGTGATGTCCCGGCTGCACCGGGGCCGCCGTCAACTGCGCGGCATGCTCGAGGACTACGCCCGTGAGCGCGGGCTGGTCCCGGCCGGCGCCGGAGAGTCGAACGAAGCGAAAGGCTCGGGCTCATGAGCTGCGGAGAGCCGCACGAGACGGACTGCAGTGAGGTCCTCGACCATCTGTACGAGTTCCTCGACAGTGAGATGCCGGACCTCGACCGTGCGAAGTTCCAGCAGCACTTCGAGGAGTGCTCGCCGTGCCTGGAGAAGTACGGCCTGGAGCAGGCCGTGAAGAAGCTGGTCAAGCGGTGCTGCGGCCATGACGACGTGCCGACCGACCTGCGGGCGAAGGTGATGGGGCGGATCGACCTGATCCGCTCCGGGCAGACCGTGCCCGAACACGACGTGACGGCCACCGCCCAGGAGTCCTGACGCGGTCCCGTTCGTCCCGCGCATCCCTCGCGCGTTCCGGGCGCGAGGCACTCTTCACCCGAACGCGTCAATCGGCCGACCATCGGCCCGCACTCCCTGCCCGCCGCCCTAGGCTCCGGAGCCTGGACAGGCACGGGACGGGCGGAGGGCGTCGTTCATGGAAGCGGTTCCGGCACGGGCACGCGCGTACGTGGCCTGTGTCGTCCTCGGCGCGCTGGCGTGCCTGCTGCCGCCGCCGGCGCCCCGGACGCCCTGGTGGGCGATGACGCTGCTCGCCGTCCTCTACGCCGGCGGCGAGTGGCTCGCCCGCAGGCGGTTCCCCGGCACCTTCTACCCCGTCCTGCTCGCCGGGGTGTTCCTGCTGCCCCCGCCCGCCGCCGCGCTGGTCGCGCTGCCGGGTGCGCTGCTGTCACCGGCCGGGCGGCGCCCGGCCCGGCTGCGCCGGATCTGGCGGGCGGCCGAGCTGGTGATCGCCGTGTGGGCGGCCGGGCGGGCGTTTCGGGCGCTGGGCGGGCGGGACGCCGTGGCGGCCTGCGACGTCCCGCACGCGCTCGGGCCGGCGGCGGGCGCGGTGGTGGTCTTCTGCGCGGTGTTGACCGTGCTCGACGGCGGGATCCTCGTGGCCGCCGAGCGGCGGCCGGCCCGGCGGGCCTGGCGCGGCCTGTTCCTGCGGTCGCTGGCGCCGGTCGGCGTGCACGGGCTCGCCGGACTGATGATGGCGGTGCTCTGGCGCAGCCCGTACGGGCCCGTGGCCGCGCTGCTCGTGCTGCTGCCGATGGGCGTGTCCTGGTGGGCGTTCGCCCAGTACCACCGGGAGCGCGGCGCCCATCAGGCGACCATCCGGGCGCTGGTGCAGGCCGTCGACATCAAGGACGGATACACGCGCGGGCACAGCGAACGGGTCGGGCAGGCCTCGATGATGATCGCGCGCGAGCTGGGCATGGACGACGAGCGGGTCGAGGTGCTGCGCTTCGCCGGGATCCTGCACGACGTGGGGAAGCTCGGGGTGCCCACGCGGCTGCTGCGCAAGGACGGGCCGCTGACGCCCGAGGAGCGGCGGGTGATCGAACTGCACCCGGAGTACGGGCACGAGATGGTGCGGGGGATCTCCTTCCTCGGCGAGGCCCGGGCCGCCGTGCTCCACCATCACGAGCGGCTGGACGGCAGCGGGTATCCGTACGGGCTGGTGGGGCGGCAGATCCCCGAGCCGGCGCGGGTGGTCGCGGTGGCCGACGCGTTCGACGCGATGACGTCCACCCGGTCCTACAGCAGGGCCCGGCCGGTTCCGGTGGCCCTGGAGGAGCTGGAGCGGTGCGCCGGGCGGCAGTTCGACCCGGTCATGGTCGCCGCCCTGGTGCGGGCGGTACGGCGCGCCGGGTGGGACCCCGTGGTCACCGCCGACGGCGTGCGCCCCCCGCGGGTTCCCCGGCCCGTCACCGGGCGGACGGGAGCGGACCGTTGAGACGCGGCCGGGCCCTGCGCCTGATCCACGGCTCCGCCGCGCTCCTCGCCCTGGTCTGTCTCGGCACCACCCTGCGGACCGGCGTCGAGCAGCGCGGCACCGCGCTCGCCTTCGGGGCGCTCGTCGCCCTCGGCGAGCTCTCCCGCTGGACCGGACCCCGGGGCGGACAGGCCGCGCCGCTCGGGGCCGCCGGGGCGCTGGCGTACGCCCTGCTCGGGGAGGACGCCGGGCGGGCCACCACCCACGGGGCCGCCCAGGTGGTGAGCGTGGTGCTGGCCGCCTCGCTCGCCGGATGCGTGCCGCACGTCGCGCGGGGGCGCGGCCCGGCCGTCGACCACCTGGCCCGGCGGGTGCTCACCGTCGGGTTCGCCGCCGTGTGCTTCCAGCCCCTGTTCAACCGCGGCACGTTCGCGGACTGGAGCGGCCCCGCCTACGCGCTGCTGCTCGTCGCGCTGCTCGCGCTCACCGCGCTGTGCGACGCCGTACTCGCCGCCGCGCTGGCGCACTCGCGCACCGGCTGGCCGTTCGGGCCGCTGCTGCGGGACGCGTTGCGGTGTGTGATCGGGATCGGGTCGGCGGTGTGCGCGACCGGCGCGGTGATCGCCCTGGCGGTCGCGGTCGTCGGGCTGTGGGCGCTGCCCGTGTTCTGCCTGCCGCTGCTGCTCGCGCAGGTGTCCCTGCGCCGGTACGCCGCCGTGCGCAGGACGTACCGGCAGACCATCGCCTCGCTCGCCCGGGCCACCGAGGTCGCCGGGTACACCCCGGCCGGGCACGCGCGCCGGGTCGCCGAGCTCAGCCGGGCCGTCGGGCGGGACCTCGGGCTGAGCGAGCCGGAGCTCACCGTGCTGGAGTACGCGGCGCTGATGCACGACATCGGCCAGCTCAGCCTGGTCGACCCGGTCCCGGCCGGCGCCACGGCCGGGCTGCCCGGCGCCGAACAGCGGCGTATCGCGCTGCTGGGCGGGGCGGTCGTGCGGCAGACCGGGGTGGACGCCGAGGTCGCCGTGGTGGTGGAGCGGCAGGCGGATCCGTACCCTGAGCAGCCACCGGCCGCGCGGATCGTGCGGGCGGTGAACGCTTACGAGGAGAAGGTGCGCGACGCGGGCCCCGGCGGCCCCCTGCGCGCACTGGAGGAGCTGCGGCTGGGGACCGCGGGGGACTACGCTCCCGAGGTCGTGGAGGCGCTGGCCCGGGTGCTGTCGAGAGAGGGTCTGACCTTGCCCTCGGCTGGGTAACCCATGGGTAATGAGCGCCCCTCCAGCCGCACGTGGTTGGATGCGAAGGAGAGGGTGTCCGGGGGCACAGGCCAGCCCACTCCACGGAACTGGCAGGCGGGAATCGTGAGGATCTTCGGCAAGGGACGGCACCGGCCCTCCGCTTCGTGGCGGCAGGCCACCGACCGGGCGTTCACGCTCATCGGGGACGGCCGGTACGAGGACGCGGGCGCGCTGCTGACGCGGGCCGCCGATCTGGAGCCCTGGCTGTCGGAGTCCTGGTTCAACCTCGCGCTGCTGCACAAGTTCCGGCACGACTGGGAGCAGGCCCGGGCCGCCGGGCTGCGGGCCGTCGCCCTGCTCGACCGGGAGACCGGCGCACCCGACTGGTGGAACGTCGGCATCGCCGCGACCGCCCTGCAGGACTGGCCGCTGGCCCGGCGCGCCTGGCAGGCCTACGGGCTGCACGTGCCGGGCGGGGCCACGGACTCCGGGGAGCCGCTCGGCATGGACCTGGGCAGCGCGGCCGTACGGCTGTCGCCCGAGGGCGAGGCCGAGGTGGTGTGGGGGCGGCGGCTGGATCCGGCGCGCATCGAGGTGCTGTCCATCCCGCTGCCGTCGTCGGGACGGCGCTGGGGCGAGGTCGTGCTGCACGACGGGGTGCCGCACGGGGAGCGGACCACCGCCGCCGGGCACTCCTATCCGGTCTTCGACGAGATCGAGCTGTGGGCGCCCTCGCCGGTGCCCACCTGGGTGGTGCTCCTGGAGGCCGCCACCGAGGCGGACCGGGACGCCCTGGAGCAGCTCGCCGCCGACGCCGGGTTCGCCGCGGAGGACTGGTCCTCGTCCGTGCGGCTGCTGTGCCGGCTGTGCTCGGAGTCGCGGATGCCGGCCGACGAGGGCGACGGGGAGCACCTCGACCCGCACGACCACAGCGAGCCCGGGCATCCGGGGCCGCTCGGGCATCGCACGGACGGGCAGCTGTGGGTGCCGGAGCGCGAGTGCGGGGTGGCCGCACCGGCGTCACTGGTCCGGGGACTGCTGGACGGGTGGGTCGCGGACAGCCCCGACTCCCGGGACTGGCGGGACCTGGAAGAGGTCTGCTGAGGCCGGTCCGCCGGTCAGGCGTGCCCCGCGGCCGCCTGGCGCCCGCAGGACGGACACGGTCCCGCCCCCCGAGGAGCGCGTTCCCCGTACCCTGTATCAGCATCACACCCCCCGTTCTTCCAGGAAGGCGTACGTCGGTCATGGCGCAGCAGGACACCGATCAGCAGCACGCGGGCGTGCTCCCCGTGGACGACGAGGGATTCGTCGTCGACACCGAGGAGTGCGAGGAGCGCGAGGCGGCCTGGCGTGAGCGGGGCACCTCGCGGCCGATCACCGTGGTCGGGAACCCGGTGCTGCACAAGGAGTGCAAGGACGTCACCGACTTCGGCGAGGAGTTCCAGCAACTGGTCGCCGACATGTTCGCCAGCCAGCGCACCGCCGAGGGCGTGGGCCTGGCCGCCAACCAGATCGGCGTCGACCTGAAGGTGTTCGTCTACGACTGCCCGGACGACGAGGGCGTCCGGCACGTCGGTGTGGTCTGCAACCCCGAGCTCGTCGAACTGCCCGCCGACAGGCGCCGGCTGGACGACAGCAACGAGGGCTGCCTGTCGGTGCCGACGGCGTACATGCCGCTGGCCCGCCCGGACTACGCCGAGGTGACCGGGCAGGACGAGCGGGGCAACCCGGTCAAGGTCCGCGGCACCGGTTACTTCGCCCGGTGTCTGCAGCACGAGACCGACCACCTCTACGGCTACCTCTACATCGACCGGCTCTCCAAGCGGGAACGCAAGGACGCGCTGCGGCAGATGGCCGAGAACGAGCCCCGCTACCCCGTGGTCGCGAACGACTGAGACCTCACCCCGCGCCCTCCTACGGCGTCTGCTCAGGCAATTGCCCCTGAGCGGGCGCCGTTTCGTCTGTCCTCCGGCTGCCCTTCGTACGTTCGATCGGGCGCATGTCGCCAGTGATCCAGAACCAGTCAGGCAACGGATGATCCCGGCACTTTCGAGTAGCGAATGCAGCAAATCCGTTCCCAGACGGGTCGGTTGTAGTGCTGAATGGAAGTGCGGGGTCACGCAACGGCGCACGCCCGGCACAGCGGGAGGGGTGTGCCCGACTGGCGGCTGAGAGGGGTTCGTCCGTGCCTGCTTTCCCACACAGCACCACCGCGACCGCAACGGCGATCGCGGTCCCACCCTCGCTGTCTCTTCCCGTGATCGAGGCGGCGTTTCCCAGGCAATCGCACCCGTATCGGCCCAGGCTCCGGGAGAAGACCCGTACCTGGCTCCTGGAAAAGCGGCTCATGCCGGCGGACAAGGTAGCGGAATATGCCGACGGCCTGTGCTACACCGATCTCATGGCGGGGTACTACCTGGGTGCCCCGGACGACGTGCTCCAGGCGATAGCGGACTACAGCGCGTGGTTCTTCGCCTGGGACGACCGGCACGACCGGGACGTCGTCCACCGCCGTCCGGCCGCTTGGGGCCGGCTGCGGGCACGGCTGCACGAGGCGCTCGACTCCCCCCTGGGCCACCTGCGTCACGGCGACCCGCTGGTGGCGGGGTTCGCGGACAGCGTGCTGCGGCTGTACGCGTTCCTGCCGCGCACCTGGAACGAGCGGTTCGCCCGGCATTTCCACTCGGTGATCGAGGCGTACGACCGGGAATTCCTCAACCGTACGCACGGCATCGTGCCGAGGGCCGAGGAATACCTGGCACTGCGCCGGCTCACCTTCGCCCACTGGATATGGACCGACCTGCTGGAGCTGAGCGCCGGACGGGAACTCCCGGACGCGGTGCGGAAACACCCGGCATATCGCAGGGCGGCGCTGCTGAGCCAGGAATTCGCCGCCTGGTACAACGACCTCTGCTCGCTGCCCAAGGAAATCGCGGGCGACGAGGTGCACAATCTCGGAATCAGTCTCATCACCCATGAAGGACTGACGCTCGAAGAGGCGGTCGCGGAAGTCCGGCGGCGCGTCGAGAGCTGTGTGCCCGACTTCCTCGTCGCCGAGCGGGAGGCTTCGCACTTTGCGGACGCTCTCGCCGACGGCACGGTACGCGGAAAGGAACTGAGCGCTGCCGTGAGCGCCTGCCTCGGGAACATGCGGAACTGGTTCAGTTCCGTCTACTGGTTCCACCACGAGTCCGGCCGTTACCGGATCGACAGCTGGGACGACCGGTCCACACCCCCGTACGTCAGCAACGAAACGGCAGGTGAGAAATGACCGTCGGATCCGTGCGGCCCGGGGCCCCGCAACAGCGGCCGGCACCGGAGCTGCGGGAACCCCCGTACGCGGGCGGCGGCGTCCCGCTCCTCGGCCACGGCTGGAAGCTGGCCCGCGACCCCCTGGCCTTCATGTCCCGGCTGCGCGACCACGGCGAGGTGGTCCGGCTGCGGCTCGGCCCCAGGACGGTGTACGCCGTCACCACCCCGGCGCTCACCGGAGCCCTGGCCCTCAGCCCCGGCTACACGATCGACGGCCCGCTGTGGGAGTCCCTGGAGGGGCTGCTCGGCGAGGAGGGCGTGGCCACCGCCAACGGCCCCCGCCACCGGCGGCAGCGCCGCACGATCCAGCCCGCGTTCCGGCTCGACGCGATCCCGGCCTACGGGCCGGTCATGGAGGAGGAGGCACACGGGCTCACCACCCGCTGGCGGCCCGGCGAGACCGTCGACTGCACCTCCGAGTCCTTCCGGGTCGCGGTGCGCATCGCGGCCCGCTGCCTGCTGCGCGGCCCGTCCATGGACGAGCGCGCCGAGCGGCTGTGCCGCGCCCTCGCCACCGTGTTCCGCGGCATGTACCAGCGCATGGTGATCCCGCTCGGGCCGCTGTACCGGCTGCCGCTGCCCGCCAACCGGCGATTCAACCGGGCGTTGGCCGATCTGCATCTCCTGGTCGACGAGATCGTGGCCGAGCGCCGCGCGTCCGGTCGGAAGCCGAACGATCTGCTGACGGCATTGCTGGCGGCGAAGGACGAGAACGGCGATCCCATCGGGGAACAGGAGATCCACGACCAGGTGGTCGCGATACTCACCCCGGGGAGCGAAACCGTCGCCTCCACGATCATGTGGCTGCTCCAGGCGCTCGCCGGGCATCCGGAACACGCGGACCGTATCCGGGACGAGGTCCGATCGGTGACCGGCGGCCGGCCGGTCGCATTCGCGGACGTCCGGAAGCTCACGCACACGAACCATGTCGTGGTCGAGGCGATGCGTTTGCGTCCCGCCGTATGGATACTGACCCGGCGGGCGGTCGCCGACACCGAACTCGGCGGCTATCGCATTCCCGCCGGAGCGGACATCGTGTACAGCCCGTACGCGATACAGCGCGATCCGCGATCGTACGCGGACCACCTGAAGTTCGACCCCGACCGGTGGCTGCCGGAGCGGGCGAAGGACGTGCCGAAATATGCCATGAGTCCGTTCAGCGTGGGTAATCGCAAGTGCCCGAGCGACCACTTCTCGATGGCCCAGCTGACGCTGATCACGGCGGCGGTCGCCACCAAGTACCGACTGGCGCAGGTGCCCGGGTCCGACGACGCCACCCGCGTCGGCATCACGCTCCGCCCGCAGCGGCTGCTGCTCAGGCCCGCGGAGCGGTGAGCGGCGCCGCCGCGTTCAGGCGGCCGCCGGGCCCCTGAACGTGCGGCGGTAGGCCTGGGGCGTGGTGCCCAGCGCCCGGACGAACTGGTGGCGCAGGGCGGCCGCGTTGCCGAACCCGGTCCGCCCGGCGATGGCGTCCACCGTCTCGTCCGTCGCCTCCAGCAACCGCTGGGCCAGCAGCACCCGCTGGCGCAGGATCCAGCGGTACGGAGTCGTCCCCGTCTCCTGCTGGAAGCGGCGGGCGAAGGTGCGCGGGGACATCAGGGCGCGGGCGGCCAGCTGCTCGACGGTCACCTCCTGGTCGAGGTGGCGCTCCATCCACACCAGCACCTCGGCGACGGCGTCCCCCTCGCAGCGGGGCAGCGGGCGCTCGATGTACTGGGCCTGGCCGCCGTCCCGGTGCGGCGGCACCACCATCCGCCGGGCGATCTTGTTGGCGACCTCCGGGCCCTGCTCCTTGCGGACGACGTGCAGGCAGGCGTCGATCCCCGCGGCCGTACCGGCCGAGGTGATCACCGGGCCCGCGTCGACGTAGAGCACGTCCGGTTCGACCACCGCGCGCGGATACCGCCGCTCCAGCTCGTCGGCGTGCCGCCAGTGCACCGCGCACCGCCGCCCGTCCAGCAGCCCCGCGGCGCCCAGCACGAACACGCCGGAGCACACGCTGAGCACCCGCGCGCCCCGCTCGACGCCCCGGCGCAGGGCGTCGAGCAGCTCGGGCGGGAAGGTCCGCGACTCGTAACGCGAGCCCGCCGGCACGGCGATCAGGTCGGCGCTCTCCAGGCGCTCCAGCCCGTGCTCGACACGCATCGAGAAGCCGGCGTTCGCCCGCAGCGCCGGCCCTTCGGCGGAGGCGACCGCGAAGTCGTACACCGGCAGTCCGTCGTCGCTCCGGTCGATGCCGAAGACCTCGCAGATCACGCCGAGCTCGAAGGGGTTCACCCCGTCGACGAGGACGGCGGCCACGTTCTGAAGCATGCCTCCAGTGTGCCCCGGAGGTGGCAGGAAATCGAGGGCATACGGCAGTCCTGCCACTGTCGGTAAGGAGTGTGCGGCGCGACAGTGGTGTCCATGAACACGAACCAGATCGAAGCACTCGTCGGCATGCTGGTGGTCGCCGGACTCTTCGCGATCATGGTCCTCCCCTCGCTGGTCGGTGCCGTGCGCGAACGGCGCATCGACCGGCAGCTCAGGGAGGCCCAGGACCGCGACCGGCGCGCGGAGGATCAGAAGTCCTCGTCCAGGTCGACCGTGCCCTCCACGGCGACCAGGTACGCCGAGGGCCGCCGCTCGAAGAAGTTGGTCAGCTCCTGAACCCCCTGGAGCTCCATGAAGGAGAAGGGGTTCTCGGAGCCGTACACCGGGGCGAAGCCGAGGCGCGTCAGGCACTGGTCGGCGACGCGCTCCAGGTACTGCCGCACGGAGTCGGTGCTCATGCCCGGGAGGCCGTCATCGCACAGGCCGCGCGCGAACTGCACAGCTCGGCCTCGACGGCCTCCCGCAGCATGTCGGTGACCTGCTTCCGGAGCCGGTCGTCGCAGAGGTCCGGCTCCTCCGTGCGGACGGTGTCGACCACGTCGAACGCGAAGCGACAGCGGGCCGCAGAGGTGTCCCACCTCGGCGGCCCGCCGCGGATCGGGTGTGGCGGGCGCGGAGTCCCCCGCGCCCCGGGCGTCGCCCTCGCGTGTGCCGCGGCAGGCGACGTTTGCCCGTGGAGGAGCGGCGTCCCGTGCGGTGAGAGTGCGTGCCGGACGTCGCGACGGGGCGAACGTTGCCTGCCGCGGCCCTAGCTAGTGGCCGGCTCCCGCGGTCGCCGGGGGCAGCTCGACCTGGACGCCCGGGTCGCCGGCGTCCGCCGTGTAGTCCTCGGGCCTGGTCTCGTCGATGCCCTCGGGGGCCTTCGCCGCCCTGAGCACGAACGTCAGGACCACGGTGACCAGCAGGTTGAGCACGAACGCGGTGAGGCCGAGGTAGCCGATCTCGCCGATGCCGGGGATCTCCGCCGACGAGCCGCCGAAGTGCTTCTGGGTCGGCGAGGCCACCCCGTACGCCGCGACCGTGCCGTAGACCATGCCGACGGCCCAGCCGGCCAGCAGGGCCCAGCGGTGGAACCAGCGGGTGAACAGGCCGCCGACCAGGGCGGGCATGGTCTGCAGGATCCAGATGCCGCCCAGCAGCTGGAAGTTGATCGCGACCGTCTTGTCCATGCCGAGGACGAAGACCAGGGCGCCGACCTTCACCAGCAGGGACACCAGCTTGGAGACCTTGGTCTCCTGCTCGGGGGTGGCGTCCGGCTTGAGGAAGTCCTTGTAGATGTTGCGGGTGAACAGGTTGGCCGCCGCGATGGACATGATGGCCGCCGGGACCAGCGCGCCGATGCCGATCGCCGCGAAGGCGACGCCGGTGAACCAGTCCGGGAACATGTTCTCGAACAGCTGCGGGATCGCCAGCTGGCCGTTCTCCACCTCGATGCCGGCCGCGATCGCCATGAAGCCGAGCAGGCCGAGCAGGCCGAGCATCAGCGAGTACAGCGGCAGGATCGTGGAGTTGCGGCGGATCACGTCCCGGCTGCGGCTGGACAGCACGGCCGTCACGCTGTGCGGGTACATGAACAGCGCGAGCGCCGAGCCCAGCGCCAGCGTGGCGTACGTCCACTGGGAGGCGGCGTTGGGGACCAGCCCGCCGGCGCCGGCCGCCGTGTACTTCTCGCTCGCCGCGCTGAAGACGTCGTCGAAGCCGCCCAGCTTGACGGGGATGTAGATGATGGCGACGGCGATCACGATGTAGATCAGCGCGTCCTTGACGAACGCGATCAGGGCCGGGGCCCGCAGACCCGACGAGTACGTGTACGCGGCCAGCACACCGAAGGCGATCAGCAACGGCAGGTCCTTGATGAACCAGTTGGTGTCCTCGCCGCCGCCGATGCCCATCACGTCCAGCACGGCCTGGATGCCGACCAGCTGGAGCGCGATGTACGGCATGGTGGCGAGGATGCCGGTGAGCGCCACCGCCAGGGACAGGCCCTTGGAGCCGAAGCGGCCGCGGACGAAGTCCGAGGTGGTGACGTATCCGTGCGTGTGGGAGACCGACCACAGCCGCGGCAGGAAGACGAACATCATCGGGTAGATGAGGATCGTGTACGGCACCGCGAAGAAGCCGGCCGCGCCCGCCGCGTAGATCGCCGCCGGTACGGCGACGAAGGTGTACGCCGTGTAGAGGTCGCCGCCGAGCAGGAACCAGGTGATCCAGGTGCCGAACGACCGGCCGCCCAGGCCCCATTCGTCGAGGCTGTGCTCGTTCTCGGCCCGGCGCCAGCGCGCTGCCAGGAAGCCCATCACCGTGACGGCGAGGAAGAAGAGGATGAAGACGGCGAGTGCGACGCCGTTCACGCCGTCCTTCACGCTCCGGCACCCCCCTGCGTCCTGCGGGCGCGCTGGTCGCGCTGCCACAGCCGGTACGCGAGCATGGTCAGCCCGGTGGAGATCACGACCCAGGCCATCTGGTACCAGTAGAAGAACGGGATGCCGATGAACGTCGGATCCAGCTTCGCGTACGAGCCCACCCAGAGCATGGCCACGAAGGGCGCTATCAGGCAGAGGGCGATGACGACGCGCACGGGCGTCACCACCGGCCCCGCTCTGTTCACATCTGGGGCATCTGACATCTGACGGCTCCGTCCCCTCGTTGATTACCTGGTGTAACGCGCAGGCAATCTAGGTCACGGTGTCCCGCCATCGGAACCCCTTGCTCACATACCGGTATCTCAGCTGCGGCGAAAGCCCTGCCGCCGGTCCTTTTCCTGGCGGTCCGTCCGCATGCGCTGGAACTCCCGCCGGGACGGCACCCCCGCCCCCGGGAGGACGGCAGGGCAGGCGGTGCGGCGCGCGCGCCGCACCGCGGACAGGGTCAGGCCTGGGGCCGCTTCAGTCGCGCCGCGCTGTGCCGTCCCAGGGGAACGCCCGGACTCCCGGCCGGTCGGGGCTCGCCGTGGCCCGTCAGGCCTGGGGCCGCTTCAGTCGCGCCACGAACTTGTAGCGGTCACCGCGGTACACCGAGCGGACCCACTCCACCGGCTTGCCCTCGCGGTCCAGTGAGTGCCGGGACAGCATCAGCATCGGCAGGCCCACGTCGGTGCCGAGGAGCCCGGCCTCCCGGGGCGTGGCCAGCGAGGTCTCGATGGTCTCCTCGGCCTCGGCGAGATGCACGTCGTAGACCTCGGCGAGGGCGGTGTAGAGGGACGTGTACTTGACCAGGCTGCGGCGCAGCGCCGGGAAGCGCTTGGCGCTCAGGTGGGTGGTCTCGATGGCCATCGGCTCGGCGTTGGCCATGCGCAGCCGCTCGATGCGCAGCACCCGCCCGCCGGCGGTGATGTCGAGCAGCTCGGCGAGCCGGTCGTCGGCGGTGATGTAGCCGATGTCCAGCAGCTGGGAGGTGGGCTCCAGGCCCTGCGCGCGCATGTCCTCGGTGTACGAGGTGAGCTGCAGTGCCTGCGAGACCTTCGGCTTGGCCACGAACGTGCCCTTGCCCTGGATCCGCTCCAGCCGCCCCTCGACGACCAGCTCCTGAAGGGCCTGCCGCACGGTCGTGCGCGAGGTGTCGAACTCCGCGGCCAGTGTGCGCTCGGGCGGGACCGGGGTGCCGGGCGGCAGGGTCTCCGTCATGTCGAGCAGGTGCTTCTTCAGGCGGTAGTACTTGGGCACGCGCGCGGTACGGACGGCCGTCCCGTTCTCGTTCTCCGCACTGCTGACCTCAGTACTCATGCTCCGCCTTCCCGGCTCGCGTACCGGCCGGTCCGGCGAGGCGCCGGCCCGGCTCACATCGTGGCACGACCGCGCGCGAGAGGGCCCCGCACGCTCCGTGATCCCCCCTGTATACCGTCGCGGCCCTCGATGGTCTAGTCCAGGGCGCCCGTGTGGTCTACCTGCGAAGGGTCGCCGCGGCCCCGGTTTTCGCGGGGTTCTTACTTAAAGGTTCCTGCATATGTAGGTCCCGTAACGGCTGGTGGGGGCGTACGCGAGACCCTTGACACGCCCTATGGTCTGGGCCAAGCTCCCCGGTACTGGTCTACACCATTGGTCCAGGTCCCGGCCCCAGGGCGGTACGTCAGTCACCGCGGGGACGAGGGGGGTTTGTGGCATCCCTGAGGAGGGTGGCGTGAAGCGCAAGCTGATATCCGCGATCGGTGTCGCGGGCATGCTGGTGTCCATCGCGGCGTGCGGCAGTGAGGACGGCGGCAGCGAGGGCAAGGCGGGGGCGGAGGGCTACGCCGGCCAGACGCTCACGGTGTGGGTGATGGACGGTTCCTCGCCGGACCAGTGGCAGAAGGACGTCGCCGCCGCCTTCGAGGCGAAGACCAAGGCGAAGGTCACGTTCGAGATCCAGCAGTGGAACGGCATCCAGCAGAAGCTGACCACCGCCCTGTCCGAGGAGAACCCGCCGGACGTCTTCGAGATCGGCAACACCCAGACCCCGGCCTATGCCAAGACCGGCGGCCTCGCCGACCTGGCCGACCTCAAGTCCGAGATCGGTGCCGACTGGACCGAGTCGCTCAACGACTCCTCGGTCTTCGAGGGCACGCAGTACGCGGCGCCCTGGTACTTCGCCAACCGCGTCGTCGTCTACAACAAGAAGGTCTGGGCCGACGCCGGCATCAAGGGGACGCCCAAGACCCGCGACGAGTTCTACGACGCCCTGAGGACGATCGGCGAGAAGACCGACGCCGAGCCGATCTACCTGCCCGGCCAGAACTGGTACCACTTCGTCGGCCTGGTGGTCGGCGAGGGCGGCGAACTGGTCAAGAAGGACGGCGACACGTACGTCTCCAACCTCGCCGACCCCAAGGTCGCCGCCGCCATGGAGACCTACAAGAAGTTCCAGGCCCTCTCCAAGGCCCCCAAGGACAAGGACGAGGCCACCCCGCAGCAGGGTGAGGTCTTCGGCAAGGGCGACGTCGGCGCGTTCATCGGCATGGGCTGGGAAGCCGGCATCGCCGTCGAGGCCAACCCGGAGATCGAGAAGGAGATCGGTTACTTCACCATCCCGGGTGCCACGGCCGACAAGCCCGAGGGCGTCTTCCTCGGCGGCTCGAACCTCGCGGTCGCCGCGGGCAGCCAGAAGCAGGAGCTGGCCAAGGAGTTCCTGAAGATCGCCCTCAGCGACGAGTACGAGGGACAACTGGCCAAGCTCAACGGCGTCATCCCGAACAAGGAGTCGCTGCAGGGCAACGTCAAGGGCAACCTGGCCGCCGAGGCCATGGCGCCGGCCGCCGCCGGCGGTGGCACCACCCCGCTGATCCCGGAGTGGGCCGCGGTCGAGAACGCGCCCAACCCGATCAAGACCTACATGACCGCCGTGCTGAACGGCAAGACCCCGGCCGAGGCCGCCGAGCAGGTCGAGGACGAGTTCAACAAGCGCCTGTCCCAGGAGAGCTGAGCGCATCAGCGGGGCCGGGGCCGCGCGTGCACCGTACGGCCCCCGCCCCCGGGTTCACGTAGGCCGAGAGAGAGATCGCGAGCATGACCGTGCAGACCGAACGGCCGCCCTCCGGCCCGGTGGAGGTGCACCAACCCGGCGGCTCGGGGGCCGGCGGGCCCAGGCCGCGCGCCACGGCACGCCTCGGGGCGTCCACCCCGTACCTGTTGCTGCTGCCGGCCTGTGCCGCCACCGTGCTGCTGCTCGGCTGGCCGCTGCTGAAGGACATCCTGCTGTCCTTCCAGAACCTCAACATGGCGCAGCTGATCCAGCACGTCACCGAGTGGAACGGCGTCGAGAACTACCAGGAGGTCCTCACCGGCGAGGACTTCTGGCGGGTCACCCTGCGCTCGATCCTGTTCACGGCGGTCAACGTCGCCCTGACCATGGTCCTGGGCACGCTGGTCGGCCTGCTGCTCGCCCGGCTCGGCAAGCGGATGCGGCTGACGCTGCTGCTCGGCCTGGTGCTGGCCTGGGCCATGCCGGTCGTCGCGGCGAGCACCGTCTACCAGTGGCTGTTCGCCCAGCGGTTCGGCGTCGTCAACTGGGTGCTGGACAAGCTCGGCTGGCACTCGATGGCCGACTACAGCTGGACCAGCAGCCAGATGTCGACCTTCTTCGTCGTCACCCTGCTGATCGTGTGGATGTCGATCCCGTTCGTCGCGATCAACCTCTACGCGGCGACCACCACCATCCCCAAGGAGCTGTACGAGGCCGCCTCCCTGGACGGCGCCGGCGCCTGGCGCAGCTTCACCACGGTCACCGTGCCGTTCCTGCGGCCCTTCCTCTACGCGACGACGTTCCTGGAGATCATCTGGATCTTCAAGGCGTTCGTGCAGGTCTTCACCATCAACGGCGGCGGCCCCGACCGGCTCACCGAGATCCTGCCGGTCTACGCCTACGTCGAGGGCGTCGGCAACCAGCACTACGGGATGGGCGCCGCGATCGCCGTCCTGACCATCCTGATCCTGCTCGGCCTGACCGCGTACTACCTCAGGATCGTGCTCAAGCAAGAGGAGGACGAGCTGTGAAGCGCTCACTCTTCGGCCGCCTGTGGCCCAACGTCACGGCCCTCGTGCTGTTCGCCGGCTTCGTCTTCCCCGTCTACTGGATGTTCGCCACGGCCTTCAAGCCGACCGGCGACATCATCGCCGAGGACCCGGTGTGGTTCCCGACGGACGTCACCCTGGACCACTTCAGGACCGCGGTCGCCGCCGACCACTTCTGGACGTTCGTCACCAACTCCCTGACCGTCACCGTCCTGGCCGTGGTCTTCTCGCTGATCATCGCGCTGGCCGGCTCCTTCGCCCTGGCCCGGATGCGCTTCAGGGGGCGGCGCGGCTTCGTCATCGGCTTCATGGTCGCGCAGATGGCGCCCTGGGAAGTCATGATCATCGCGATGTACATGATCGTACGGGACGCCTCGATGCTGAACAGCCTCGTGCCGCTGACGGCCTTCTACATGATGATGATCCTGCCGTTCACCATCCTCACGCTGCGCGGCTTCGTCGCCGCCGTGCCCGTGGAGCTGGAGGAGGCGGCGATGGTCGACGGCTGCACCCGGATGCAGGCCTTCCGCCGGGTCATCCTGCCGCTCCTCGCGCCCGGCCTGATGGCCACCTCGATGTTCGGCTTCATCACCGCCTGGAACGAACTGCCGCTGGTCCTGGTGCTGAACAAGGACGCCGAGGCCCAGACGCTGCCGCTGTGGCTGACCAGTTTCCAGAGCGTCTTCGGCGACGACTGGGGCGCGACCATGGCGGCGTCCTCGCTGTTCGCGATCCCGATCCTCGTCCTCTTCGTCTTCCTGCAGCGCAGGGCCGTCAGTGGTCTGACCGCCGGCGCGGTGAAGGGATAACCCCCTCGATGACCACATTCGCCAGCGACACCGACACCCTGACCCGGGACGCGCTGACGGTCCTCCAGCCCGGCTTCACCGGCACCGCGGCCCCCGACTGGCTGCTGCGCCGCCTCGGCGAGGGCCTCGCCTCGGTCGGGCTGTTCGGCCGCAACATCTCCTCACCCGAGCAGCTCGCCGCCCTCACCGCCCAGCTGCGCGCGGAGCGGGACGACGTGCTGGTCGCCATCGACGAGGAGGGCGGTGACGTGACGCGCCTGGAGGTGCGCACCGGCTCCTCCTTCCCCGGCAACCACGCCCTCGGCGCGGTGGACGACACCGAGCTCACCAGCGAGGTCGCCGCGGAGCTGGGCCGCCGGCTCGCCGCGTGCGGGGTGAACCTCAACTGGGCCCCGTCGGCGGACGTGAACTCCGACCCGGACAACCCGGTCATCGGCGTACGGTCCTTCGGCGCCGACCCGGCCCTGGTCGCCCGGCACACCGCGGCCTACGTCACCGGCCTGCAGTCGGCCGGCGTCGCGGCCTGCACCAAGCACTTCCCCGGCCACGGCGACACGAACGTCGACTCGCACCACGCCATGCCCCGCGTCGACGCGGACGCGTCCGTGCTCGGGGAGCGCGAACTGGCCCCCTTCCGCGCGGCGATCACCGCGGGCACCCGGGCGGTGATGAGCGCCCACATCCTGGTCCCGGCCCTGGACCCGGACCGCCCGGCGACGCTGTCCCGCCACATCCTGACCGACCTGCTGCGCCGCGACCTCGGCTACGACGGACTGATCGTCACCGACGGCATGGAGATGCGGGCCGTCGCGGCCGCCTACGGCATCGAACGCGGCAGCGTCCTGGCCGTCGCGGCGGGCGCCGACGCGATCTGCGTGGGCGGCGGCCTGGCCGACGACGAGACGGTACGGCGGCTGCGTGACTCCCTCGTGGCGGCGGTGCGCTCCGGTGAGCTCGCCGAGGAGCGGCTGGCGGACGCGGCGGAACGGGTCCGCGCACTGGCGGCCTGGACCGCGGAGGCGGCGCGCGCCCGAGCCGTGGGGCGGCCCGCACCGGACGGCGAGGTGGGGCTGCGGGCCGCCCGGAGGGCGCTGCGGGTCACCGGCGCGGCAGGCTTCACACCGCTCACCGCGGCACCCTACGTCGCGGCCCTCACCCCCGTCGCCAACATCGCCGTCGGCGAGGAGACCCCCTGGGGCGTGGCGGCGGAGCTGGCCGCCCTGCTCCCCGGCACCGGGGCGGGCACGTTCGCCGGCGACGTCGCGGGCGGCGCGGTCCTGGCAGCGGCGGGGGAGCGCCGGATCGTGGCGGTCGTCCGCGACGAGCACCGGCACGCGTGGATGGCGACCGCCCTCGACACGCTGCTCCGGGCCCGCCCCGACACGATCGTGGTCGAGATGGGCGTGCCCCAGGCCCCGCCCCGGGGCGCCCTGCACATCGCCACGTACGGCGCGGCCCGGGTGTGCGGGCGGGCGGCGGCGGAGGTCGTCGCCGGGATGTGAGCGACGGCGGGGGCGCGGGGGCCGCGGACCGCGCCGCTCCTCCTTTGGACGTCCTCTCCCCGGAGGAGGAGGATCGAAAAGGGGGGACCGGACGTAGGGAACCGCACCGAGGGCCGTGCCCGGAGGTGATGCCGCGATGACAGCCCCCACTCGAGGTCCCAACCGCTTCACCGGTGCCTTCGGCAGGAGACCGGCGGCGCGCGCGCTGGGCGCCGGCGACGTGGGCGTGCTCCTGCTGCGCCTGGCGGTGGGACTGCTCCTGGCGGGTTACGGGGCGCAGAAGCTGTTCGGCATGTTCGGCGGGGCGGGGCTCGACGCCACGGGCCGGGCCCTCGCCCAGCAGGGGTACGAACCGGGCACCTTCTTCGCCGCCCTGGCGGGAGCCTCGGAGATCGTCGGCGGTCTGGGCCTGGCGGCCGGGCTGCTCACCCCGCTGGCCGCCGCGGCCGTGATCGGGGTGATGGTCAACGCCATGGCGGTGGCGCCCCAGTACACCCTGTGGCCGGCCGGGCCCCCGGCGTTCGCGTACCCCATGGTGCTCTGTGTCGCCGCACTCACCATCGCCGCGGTGGGCCCCGGCCGCGTGTCGCTCGACACCTTCTTCCCCTGGCGGGACGGCGGCTGGATCCCGTTCGCCGTCGCCCTGGGCCTGGGCGTGCTGGGAGGCGTGCTGGTCCTGGTGCTGTGAGGGGGAAACGCCGGGAGCGGGAGCCCGGAAGGGAGGGGACCCGGAAGCGGCGGGGCCCGGGAAGGGGCGGGGACCTGGTAAGGACGACGGGGCCCGGGAAGGGGCGGGGACCTGGCAAGGACGGGGCCCGGGAAGGGGGCCCGCCAGGAGTACGCCGCCTGGACCGCCGCCGGCCAGCCCGGCGCCTGACCCGCTCACGCCCCCAGCTCCCACTCCCGGGCGGTGAACACCGTCCGGCCGCCGGGTGCCGGGCTCTACGATCACCGCATGCCAGACAGGGCATTTGGCAAGGACGGTGCCCCGGGAAAGGCCGGGACCCGCCCCGCCGGCGGCCGTCACGCCCGGCCGGTCAGATCCCTTGCCACGCCGGCTTGCCGGCGTAGGTGTGCCGGAAGTAGTCCGCCAGCTTCAGCTCGGACGCGGCGGCCTCGTCGACCACCACGGTGGCGTGCGGGTGCAACTGGAGCGCCGAGGCCGGGCAGACCGCCGCGACCGGCCCCTCCACCGTCGCCGCGACCGCCTCGGCCTTCCCCTCACCCGTCGCCAGCAGCACCAGGTGCCGCGCCTCCAGGATCGTCCCGATGCCCTGCGTGATGACGTGGTGCGGGACCTGGCCGATGTCGCCGTCGAAGAACCGCGCGTTGTCGATCCGGGTCTGCTCGGTCAGCGTCTTGATCCGGGTCCGCGAGGCCAGCGAGGAACACGGCTCGTTGAACCCGATGTGCCCGTCGGTCCCGATGCCCAGCAGTTGCAGGTCCACCCCGCCGGCCTCGGTCAGCGCCCTGTCGTACGCCGCGCACGCCGCGGGGATGTCCTCGGCCGTCCCGTCCGGGCCCATGAACGCGTCCATCCCCAGCCCGAGCGGCTCCAGCACCTCACGGCGCAGCACCGACCGGTACGACTCCGGATGCTCGGCCGGCAGCCCCACGTACTCGTCGAGCTGGGCTATCCGCGCCCGTGAGGCGTCCACGGCGCCGGACCGCACCCTGGCCGCCAGCGCCTGGTAGACGGGCAGCGGCGTCGAGCCGGTGGCCACGCCGAGCAGGGCGTCGGGCTTGCGCCCGAGCAGCTCCGCCATGGCCTCGGCGATCAGCTCGCCGCCCGCCTTGGCGTCGGGAACGATGACAACTTCCACGCTGGGCCTGCCGATCTGGAGAGAGGACTCGAAGGGCACCCGGAAGGGGCCATGTGGTTTAGACCAATCTAACAGAGAGGGTGCCTCCGCCTCAGGTGAAGACGGGCCGTCGGACGGGCGCTCGCGGAGGCGTGAGCGGGGGCGGGGGAGTGCAATGGCGCTGCCGCGACCGCGCTCACCGACGTCCTGGTCGTCACCGTCAGCCAGTCCGGTGGCTCCCCGGACCTGGTCGCCGCCACCCGGGCCGCCCGCGAGGCCGGCGCGATCACCCTCGCCGTGACCAACAACCCGGACTCCGCGTCGGCCGGCGTCGCCGAGCACCACCTCGACATCCTGGCCGGACCGGAGAAGGCGCTCCCCGCGACCAAGGCCTGCACGGCCTCCCCGCTCGCGCTCCATCTCTTCGTCGAGGGCCTGCGCGGCGGCGACGGCGCCCCGGCCGGGGCACTGCCCGGCCGGGGCGAACAACTGCTCGCCCGGCACGACGAGGTCCGCTCCCTCGCCGCCCGCTACCGCTTCGCCGAGCGCATGGTGATCACCTCACGCGGCCACGGCTGCCCCACCGCCGAGGAGGCCGCCCTGAAGCTGATGGAGACCAGCTGCATCCCGGCCCTCGCCTGCTGCGGCGCCGACCTCCTGCTCGGCCCGCCCGCCCTGGTCGACAACGTCTCCCCGGTCATCGCGGTCATCACCGACGGCAAGGGGGCGAGGCACTCCGGCCCGTCCTCGGCCGGCTCCGCGGCCGGGGCGCCGACCCGGTCGTCATCGGCCCCCGCGGCCAGGTGGAAGGCGCCTCGGCCGGTTTCGTCCTGCCCACCGAGGACGTGGCCGAGGAGGTCCAGCCCATCCTGGCGATCGTCCCGCTCCAGCTGCTGGCCCACGAGGTCGCCATCGCCCGCGGCCAGGACCCGCACGCGCCCCGCGCGCCGGCGAAGGTGACGGAGACGCGCTGAGCGACGGGTGCCCGTCCGCGCGCGGCCGCCGCCCTCGCCCGGTGCACCGGCGCGCTGGTCCGGGGCGTGTCCCCACGGGCGCGCGACGGCGCGAGCCGCGAGGAACGGAGGCTCTCGCCGAAATTGCCCCGGCACATCCGGCCCCGTACGTGGGCCAGTCGGGTTAGGCTGCCAACCGCCAACACCGCACAGTTCTCCACAACAATCCGCTCCGACGCATGGACACGGATAATGGTCTAGTCCACAATGCGTGGGGCGACGTAGAAACCAAGAGCCTCCGTCTTCCCCGCACAGGAAGGCGGACCGAGGAACCGGTGCTCTCTGCCCTGACTGCCCCGGCTCCTCACCCTTCGGCCGACCGGGACCGCACACCCCACGGCCGATGCTGCTCCGGGCTGCGGTGCCGGGAGGGTTGAGGGTCCCTCCCAGGCGCCGCGGCCCGCGGGTGTTCCCGGCCCCGTCCAGACGGTTTTAGGCCCTGCACAGACCGCCGGGTACGCTCGCAGACGTGCCCTCCATGAACGAACTGGTCCGCCAGCACACCGCCCTCGACGACTCCGACCTCGAGTGGCTGCATCTGCTGGTCTCGGAGTGGCAGCTGCTCTCCGACCTCTCCTTCGCCGACCTGGTCCTGTGGGTCCCCACCCGTGACGGCACCCGTTACCTCTCCATCGCCCAGATGCGGCCCAACACCGGCCCCACCTCCTACCAGGACGACATGGTCGGCCACCTCGTCCCGCGCGGCCGGCGCCCCATGCTGGACGCGGCGCTGGACGAGGGCCGGATCGTGCGCGAGGGCGACCCCGAGTGGCGCGAGGAGGTCCCGGTCCGCGTCGAGTCGATCCCGGTACGGCGGGAAGGACGCGTCCTCGGTGTCATCGCCCGCAACACCAACCTGCTCACCGTGCGCACCCCGAGCCGGCTGGAGCTCACGTACCTGCAGAGCGCCTCGGACCTGGCGCAGATGATCGCGGCCGGCTCCTTCCCGTTCGCCAACCAGCAGCTCGACATGGACGCCTCGCCCCGCGTCGGCGACGGCCTGATCCGGCTGGACGCGGACGGCGTCGTCCAGTACGCCTCGCCGAACGCGCTGTCCGCCTACCACCGCATGGGCCTCGCCGCCGACCTCGTCGGCCACCACCTCGGCCGGACGACCGCCGAACTCGCCCCGACCCACGGCCCGGTGGACGAGGCGCTGGCCAAGGTGGCCAGCGGCTGGGCGCCGCGCGAGTTCGAGATCGAGGCCAACGACGGGGTCATCCAGTTCCGGGCCATTCCGCTCAAGCCCAAGGGCACCCGTATCGGTTCGCTCGTCCTGCTCCGCGACGTCACCGAACTGCGTCGCCGCGAGCGGGAGTTGATCACCAAGGACGCCACCATCCGGGAGATCCACCACCGGGTGAAGAACAACCTCCAGACGGTGGCGGCCCTGCTGCGGCTCCAGGCCCGGCGCATCGAGTCCGAGCGCGGCCGTGCGGCCCTCGACGAGGCGGTACGGCGGGTCGGCTCGATCGCGATCGTGCACGAGACGCTCTCCCAGAACCTGGACGAGCGGGTGGAGTTCGACGAGATCGCCGACCGGGTGCTGGCGATGGTCGCCGAGATCTCGCCCGGCAAGGTCGCGGGCCGGCGCACCGGCCGCTTCGGCATCCTCGACGCCGAGGTCGCCACCCCGCTGTCCATGGTGCTCACCGAGGTGCTGCAGAACGCCCTGGAGCACGGCTTCCGCGAAGGCGACACCGGCACCGTGGAGGTGTCGGCCGTGCGAGGCGGGACGAGCAAGGAGGCCCGCCTGCTGGTCACGGTGCAGGACGACGGGGTCGGCCTGCCCGCGGGCTTCGACCCGCGCACCTCCGGCAACCTCGGCCTGCAGATCGTACGGACGCTGGTGGAGGGCGAATTGGGCGGTACGTTCGACATGGTCCCGGCACCGGAACGCGGCACACGGGTCATCCTGGACATCCCGGTACGCGCCCAGAAGTGACACACCCGCACAGTCGGGCGCGGCGAGCGCCGGCTGCGGGGGAGGCGGGGGCGGAACAGCAAAGGACCCCGGACCGTCGGAACGGTCCGGGGCCAGTGCGCATCAGGGGTACTGCGCGCTGCGGCTCGGGGGCGGGAGATGCGTACTCGCTGTACGCGCCGCCAAGCTCAGGCTGTCAGCGGGGTGGGTGTGTCAGGCGGAGGCCTGACGGGCCCGGTTGCGGGCGGCGCGGCGCTTCATGGCGCGGCGCTCGTCCTCGCTGAGACCACCCCAGACGCCGGAGTCCTGGCCGGACTCAAGCGCCCACTGCAGACACTGCTCGATCACCGGGCAGCGACGGCAGACGGCCTTGGCTTCCTCGATCTGCAGCAGCGCAGGACCGGTGTTGCCGATGGGGAAGAAGAGCTCGGGGTCTTCCTCGCGGCAAACGGCGTTGTGACGCCAGTCCATGGCTGCTACCTCTCCTTGGTATTACCTGAAGATATGCTTGTGAATGTGAACGCTTTCACGAATCCCTCAACAAGTGAAGGGCCGACCACCGAGTCTTCCTCGGCGTGGTCCTGGGTTTGTAGAGGGGTTCCGGTGACCTGTGGAGGCCGGTGTTGCGGGCCGTCCCGATCGCCAAGTAGAGACTTGCAAACCTCGGCGGCGGATACAACCCCTTCCGGAAAGTTTTTTTTGATTCCTCGGTGTCGACTAGGTCACAGCCGTACTTCCATGGGGTGGACCCTGGCCTAAACGTTCGAGTGAAAGGACTTTAGCCCCTTCTGCTCACACAATCACACGCAGTGCACGGCGTACGCCTGTGAACGTCACGCTGGTACGCAGCCCGAGATGGTCACCGTCCATCTGAAGGGGCAGCGGTGCCTTCGAATGCAAGGTGAACTCACTCAGGTCGTGCAGGGACACGGCGTGCCTGCCGTGGGGCCCGCGCTCGGGGGACGAAGTGAGCAACTGGGTGCCATACCGGGCGACAGCGGGCGCCGACATCCGGGTCAGGCCGAACACATCGAGCCCCGTGTCGAACGAGGCCCTGGGCGAGGCGTACATCGGCCGGTTGCCGAGGAACGTCCAGGGGGCGGTGTTCGACGCTATGCACAGCAGCAGATCCGTCACCGGATCCTCACCTTCCCGCTCCAGGGTGATGGTGCCCTGGCGGCGGCTCGGCTCGCCGAGCAACTGGCGCAGCACCTGGCGGACGTAGAGCGCGTGCGTCGACTTCCTGCCGCGCTCGCGCTGCTGTTCGACCCGGCCGACCACGCCGGCGTCGAAACCGAGCCCCGCGTTGAAGGTGAACCAGCGTGACGGCACCGCCTCGTCCTCGGTGCCCGGGGTGCCGGAGGTCAGACCGAGCCCGACGGTCCGCTCGCTGCCCTCGCGCAGCGCGTCCAGCACGGCGCCGGTGGCCTCGACGGCGTCGTTGGGCAGCCCCAGCGCGCGGGCGAAGACATTGGTGGAGCCGCCGGGGACCACGGCGAGGCCGGGGACGTGACCGGGAGCGGGGCCGTGGTGCAGCAGGCCGTTGACCACCTCGTTGACCGTGCCGTCACCGCCGAGGGCGACCACCAGGTCGATGTCGTCGCTCTCCGCCGCCTGCCGGCCCAGATCGCGCGCGTGCCCGCGGTACTCGGTGGTGACCGCCTCCAGTTTCATCTCGCTGGCGAGGGCGTGGATGAGGACATCGCGCGTACGTGCGCTTGTGGTGGTTGCCGCCGGATTGACCACGAGAAGTGCACGCATGACTGGCAGGGTACCTACTGGGCGGTACCGGGCACAGGCCGGACCGTGATCCGGCGGAGGGTCACGGCGTGAGCCTGCACACGGGTTTCCGGGGCCGTGCCCTGGGCGCCGTCCCGGGGGCTTCCGGGGCGCCGGTGCGGTGCGGGCTACCCTTCAGGGGTGAGCTCTCAGCAGAACCCCACCCCCGCGACCGAGGCCGCCGCGGCGGCCGGTCCCCGTCCCGTCCGGCTGACCGTGGCGGCCGCGCTGACCGCGCTGGAGGGGCTCGCGCTGGTGGTCGGCGGCGTCTGGATCCTCGTCCTCGGACTGACCGGGCACCCGGACGACCGGCAGCAGGCCGTCACGGGAGGCGTCACGCTGGTCGTGCTCGCGCTGCTGCCGCTGCTCGCCGCGCGCGGGCTGCTCGGCCGGCGCGGCTGGAGCCGCGGCCCGGCCGTCATCACGCAGATCATCTCGCTGCCGGTGGCGTACAACCTGCTCCAGGCCGACAGCATGGCCATCCCCGGCGGCATCGCCCTGGCGGCCGTCGCGGTGGCGTCCCTGATCCTGCTCCTCAACCCCGAGACGACCCGGGCCCTGGGCATCCGGGGGCCGGGCGACGCGGAGAAGTGACCGAGGCGGACCGCACCACCGCCGACCCTCGCCGGGCGGGGTGGGCCACGAGGGCCGGCGCTCCCCGGGAGCGCCGGCCCTCGTCGTGCTGTCCCGTCTCCCGCCGGCGATTCCCCGCCGCCGGGACTACTCCTCCACCAGCAGCTTCTCCCGCAGCTGGGCCAGTGTCCGGGCCAGGAGCCGGGACACGTGCATCTGCGAGATGCCGACCTCCTGGGCGATCTGCGACTGGGTCATGTTGCCGAAGAAGCGCAGCAGCAGGATCCGCTTCTCGCGCGGCGGGAGGTCCTCCAGCAGCGGCTTGAGGGACTCCCGGTACTCCACGCCCTCCAGGGCCTCGTCCTCCGCGCCGAGGGTGTCGGCGACGGCCGGGGACTCGTCGTCGGTGTCGGGGACGTCCAGCGACAGCGTGGAGTAGGCGTTGGCCGACTCCAGGCCCTCCAGGACCTCCTCCTCCGAGATCGCCAGCTTCTCGGCGAGCTCGTGGACGGTGGGGGAGCGGCCGTGCAGCTGGGACAGCTCCGCGGTCGCCGTGGTCAGCGACAGGCGCAGCTCCTGCAGGCGCCGCGGCACCCGCACCGCCCAGCCCTTGTCGCGGAAGTGCCGCTTGATCTCGCCGACGACCGTCGGCGTCGCGTATGTCGAGAACTCGACACCGCGCTCCGGGTCGAAGCGGTCGACCGACTTGATCAGGCCGATGGTGGCGACCTGGGTGAGGTCGTCCAGCGGCTCGCCGCGGTTGCGGAAGCGGCGCGCCAGGTGCTCGACGAGCGGCAGATGCATCCGGACCAGCTGGTTGCGCAGCTCCGCGTACTCCGGGCTGCCCTCCTTCAGCCGGCGCAGCTCCACGAACAGGGCGCGGGCTCCGCTGCGGTCCTGCGGGTCGTGCTGTGCGGGCGGTGCGCCGCGCGTGACCGCCGGCTCGGGCACGTCGTGCGCGTCGTGCTGCGCGTCGGGCACGTCCTGCACGTCCTGCTCCGCGTATCGCTCGTGCTCGCTCATCGTCCCGCCCGTCGCCCTTCCCCGAGCCCTCGCCTCCTCCCCCACTCCCGACTTCGCTTGAGCGGGGGGACCCCCATGGACTGGGGAGATCCCGATCCGCCGTTCCACAGGCGCACTCTGCACGGCACCCTCCTGATCCCGCTGCCCGTCGTCCAGGAAGCCGGCCTCCGTCGCGGCGGGGTCGTCCTCCGGATGTGGCCGGGCCTGCTCGGGGATGCCGTCGACGGCGTCCGCCGTGCGCCGGACACCGACCGGACCGTCCGCCGGGCTCCCGGCCCCGCCCGAGCCGGGGACACCTCCGGGCACCCCCGTCGGCAGCTCCCGTGTGCCGCGCTCTTCGTCCCGCACCGGCCCGTCCCCGTCCCTCACGCCGGCCCGGGTCCCGCGCCGCGCTGTTTGTAGAGGCTGATCGAAACGGTCTTGTCGTCGTCCACGGCGGAGGAGACCTTGCCCGCGAGGGCGGACAGCACGGTCCAGGCGAAGGTGTCCCGCGAAGGGGCGTGACCGTCGGTCGTGGGCGCCGAGACGGTGACCTCCAGCGAGTCGTCGACGAGCCGGAAGACACAGCTGAGCACCGAGCCGGGCACGGCCTGCTGGAGCAGGATCGCGCAGGCCTCGTCCACCGCGATGCGCAGGTCCTCGATCTCGTCGAGGGTGAAGTCCAAACGGGCCGCGAGGCCGGCCGTGGCCGTCCGCAGCACCGACAGGTAGGCACCCGCAGCCGGCAGCCGGACTTCCACGAAGTCCTGGGTCGCGGGCTCGCCTGCGATCTGGGACACCCTCACCTCCAAGGTGGTACAAGCTCTACGGGGTCGAGGGTCGCCCCTCGGGGTAACGCGAAGCAGGTTCAGCGGTGACGCTACCGCGCTCGGAACCTGGCTGTCCCCGGGACCCCAACCCCTTGCTGTCACTCATAGTAAACACATGAACACGCACAGTGGCTAGAGGGTGGGCGCCCCCAATTGGGAGAAGCACGCGCCGGGTTGACGTACCCACACGTCAGACGCCCGAACCGTGCGCCGGAGGTCACGAGCCGGTCACACCAGGACGTGGTCCACGAAGCACCATCGCCAATTCTCCCCCGGTTCGAACGTGCGCATCACCGGATGACCGGACTCCTTGAAATGCTCCGTGGCGTGCCGGCCCGGCGAGGAGTCGCAGCAGCCGACATGACCGCAGGTGAGGCACAGCCGCAGCTGTACCGGATGCGAGCCGTCCGCCAGGCACTCCGGGCAGGTGTCGGCGAGGGCGCCGGGCTCCGGGTGCGGCAGTGCGTCGGCGTGCGTGCACTGTTTCATGATTGCCAGGTTACGACGGGCGCGCGGAAGGCCGCGCGGAAAAAGAGGGCGGGCGAGAACCATGGACGTGATGCCACTGCTGATACTGGTGGCGGGCAGTGCCGCGATCGCCGCGGCGGGCCGGCGCACCCCCGTGCCGGCACCGCTGCTGCTGGTGGCGGCCGGCCTGGCGGTGTCGTACGTCCCGGGCGTCCCGGACTACCACCTCGACCCGCACGTCGTGCTGCCGCTGATCCTGCCGCCGCTGCTGCACACCGCGGCCACCGACAGCTCCTACCTCGACCTGCGCGCGCAACTGCGGCCCGTCGCCCTGCTGTCGGTCGGCTACGTGCTCTTCGCGACCTTCGCCGTCGGCTGGGCCGCCTACGTGATCGTCCCGGGACTGCCGCTGACCGCGGCGCTGGTGCTGGGCGCGGTGGTGGCGCCGCCGGACGCGGTCGCGGCCACGGCGATCGCCCGCCGGGTCGGGCTGCCGTCCCGGATCACCACGATCCTCCAGGGCGAGTCCCTGGTGAACGACGCCACCGCGATCACCGCCTACCGCGTCGCCCTGGCGGCCGCCGTCGGCGAGGGCGCCACCTGGGCCGGCGGGATCGGCGAGTTCCTGCTCGCGGCGATCGGCGGCATAGGCGTCGGCCTGGTCCTCATGGTGCCGATCCACTGGCTGCGCACCCGCCTCAAGGAACCCCTCCTCCAGAACACCCTCTCCCTGCTGATCCCGTTCGTCGCGTACGCCGTCGCCGAGGAGGTGCACGCCTCCGGCGTCCTGGCGGTGGTCGTCGTCGCCCTCTTCCTCGGACACCGCGCGTGGGAGGTCGACTTCGCCACCCGCCTCCAGGAGGACGCGGTCTGGAAGATGGTCGCCTTCGTGCTGGAGTCGTCGGTGTTCGCCCTGATCGGCCTCCAACTGCCGGTGGTGCTGGAGGGACTGGGGGAGTACGAGGGCCTGGAGGCCGCCTGGTACGCGCTCGCCGTCTTCCTGGTCGTGGTCGCGGCCCGGTTCGTGTGGGTGTACCCGTCGGCCTTCCTGCCCCGGATGCTGTCGGCCCGGGTCCGGGAACGGTCCACGGGCCCCACCTGGAAGGGCGCGTTCATCATCTCCTGGGCCGGGATGCGCGGTGTGGTCTCGCTCGCCATCGCCTTCTCGATCCCGCCGGCGCTGGAGGGCGGCGAGCCGTTCCCCGGCCGGAACCTGATCCTGTTCCTGACCTTCACGACCGTCATCGGCACCCTCGTCGTCCAGGGCCTCACCCTGCCCCCGCTGATCCGGCTGCTCCGCCTGCCCGGCCGGGACGTCCGGGCCGAGACGCTCGCCGAGGCCAATGCGCAGGCCCAGGCGTCCCGCGCCGCCGAGCGGCGCCTGGACGAACTCCTCGCCGACGAGCGCAACGCCCTGCCCGAGCCGCTCGCCGCCCGGCTGCGCACGGTCCTGGAGCGCCGCCGCAACGCCGTCTGGGAGCGCCTCGGCCAGCCCAACCCCGTCACCGGCGAGACCGCCGACGACACCTACCGCCGCCTCGCCCGGGAGATGATCAGCGCCGAGCGCGACGTCTTCGTGAGGCTGCGCGACGGTCGCCACATCGACGACGAGATGCTGCGGACGCTGCTGCGCCGGCTGGACCTGGAAGAGGCGGCGGCGTACCGCGAGGCGACATGAGGGGGCCCGCTCAGGCGGACGGCCGGCCGGTGACGACGGCCGCCACCGTGCTCCCGCGCGCGAAGGCGCCCTCCTCGGCCAGGGCGACCAGTCCGTACAGCATTTTGGCGACATACAGACGCTCGACGGGCAGTCCGTGCCGGTCCTCGAAGTCCGCGGCGAAGGCGTCGAGTCCGGGGGTGGTGCGCGCGTAGCCGCCGCAGTGGAAGCGGTCGTCGAGGTGCCAGTGGCCGCGCGGCCCGCCGAAGGCCGCCTCCTGCAGCGACCGTATCGCGGAGGTCAGGAAGCCGCCCTTGAGGACGGGTATGCCGAGCGCGCGCTGCCCGGGGTCCAGTCCCGCCGCCAGTCCCGCCAGGGTGCCGCCCGTGCCGCAGGCGAGCGCGACGACGTCCGCCTGCCCGCGCAGTTCCTCGCCGAGTGCCCGGCAGCCGCGCACCGCCGGGGCGTTGCTGCCGCCTTCGGGGACCACGTACGCGTCCCCGGCGCCGCACGCGCGCAGCAGGGCGGCGAGGGTGTCCGGGTCGGACTTGCGGCGATAGGCCGACCTGTCGACGAAGTGCAGACGCATGCCGTCGGCCACGCACCGGGCGAGGGAGGGGTTGAGCGGCCGGTCGGCGAGCTCCTGGCCGCGGACCACTCCGACGGTGTCGAGGCCGAGGAGGCGGCCCGCGGCCGCGGTGGCGCGCAGGTGGTTGGAGTAGGCGCCGCCGAAGGTGACGACCGTGCGGCCGTGCGCCGCGGCGAGGTTGGGCGCGAGCTTGCGCCACTTGTTGCCGACGAGGTCGGGGTGGATCAGGTCGTCGCGCTTGAGCAGGAGCCGTACGCCGCGCCGCGCGAAGCGGTCGTCGTGCGCCTCGCGCACCGGGGACGGGAGCCGCGGGCGCAGGGCCGCGAGGGCGTCGGGGCTGGTCACCCGGCCATTGTCACCCGCCGGCTACTTCAGCCGCTCGGCGATCCGCGCCCGCATCGAGGTCATCGTGAAGCCGCGCGGATCCACCTTCCCCGGCTGCCACTCCAGGTGGCCGATGACCGAGCGGTGGGTCCAGCCGTGCTGCCGGCAGATCGCCGCGGCCGCCCGCTCGACGGCCTCCAGCTGCACCTCGGGCCAGGGGTCCTCGCCGTCGCCGAGGTTCTCGCACTCGAACCCGTAGAAGTGGCGGTTGCCGTCGGTGTTCTGCTCGTTGTCCGGGGGCAGCGCCTTCTCCGCGATCACCGCGCGCAGGACGTCGTCGTCGCCGCTGCCCGCGTGGTTGGTGCGGCCGTGGCCGACCAGGTGGACCCTGCCGTCCTTGGTGATCACGCCGTGACAGAGCGGGCCGGGCAGGCCCGCGTAGCCGTTGCGGCACAGCTGCACGGTGGCGGCGCTGCCCCGGCTCGCGGTGTGGTGGATCATCACGCCGTGCACCGGCCCCCACGGGCCGACGTGGTTGCGGTTGTGCTCTCTCCAGTCGCCCACCTGCACGACGGTGAGGCCTTCGTCGCGCAGGCAGTCGAGGAAACGGTTCGCGGACAGGGGTGAGGCCATGTGTGCCTCCTTCGTGCGGCGCGACGGCCGCCCGTCGCGGCCGCCCGTACACGCTGCTTGTACCGAAGCGGGAGGAAACGGAACCATGCGTTCGCACAGTGAGCGAGCCGTTTCGGCCAAGGGCGTCCCGGGCGCCGTTCGACGCGGCACCCCTCCCTGCCCGGCGTACGGTGATCCATTCCCGCTCTTTCGGGTAATAGCACGAACATCATGCGTGCTGAAAGGCTCTCTCGCGGAGATCGGTGCCCGGCAAAATCGCAGCCAGGGCATGACCGGGAGGGCAATTCCTTATGTCGGTAGGCGAAGAGGTCCGCACGGAGCAGGGCAGGCCGCAGCAGAGCCTCGGCACGACGGCCGCGCGGAACCTGGCCACCACCACCAAGTCCGTACCCCAGATGCAGGAGATCAGCTCGCGCTGGCTGCTGCGCATGCTGCCGTGGGTGGACGTGCAGGGCGGCACGTACCGGGTGAACCGGCGGCTGACCTACGCCGTGGGTGACGGGCGCGTCACCTTCGTGAAGACCGGCGACCGGGTCGAGGTCATCCCCGCCGAGCTGCGTGAGCTGCCGGCGCTGCGCTCGTACGAGGACGAGGAGGTGCTGGGCGAGCTGGCCCGGCGCTGCGAGCAGCGCGAGATCGCGGCGGGCGAGGTGATCGCCGACTTCGGCAACCAGACGGACGAGGTCTACCTGCTGGCGCACGGCAGGGTGGAGAAGATCGGTTCCGGCCCGTACGGCGACGACGAGAGCCTCGGCGTACTCGCCGACGGGTCCTACCTGGGCGAGCAGGCGCTGCTGGACCCGGACGCCATCTGGGAGTACACGGCCCGCGCGATCACCCCCTGCACGGTCCTCGTGCTGAGCCGCCAGGACCTCGACCAGCTCGCCGAGCGCGCGGACTCGCTGCGTGAGCACCTGGAGCGGCGGCGGTCGGTCCCGCAGCAGCGCACCAACAAGTACGGCGAGAAGGAGATCGACCTCGCGTCCGGTCACGAGGGCGAGCCGGACATCCCGCACACCTTCGTCGACTACGAGTCGCGGCCCCGCGAGTACGAACTGAGCATCGCCCAGACCGTGCTGCGCATCCACACGCGGGTGGCCGACCTGTACAACCAGCCGATGAACCAGACCGAGCAGCAACTGAGGCTGACCGTCGAGGCGCTGAAGGAGCGCCAGGAGCACGAACTGGTCAACAACCGGGACTTCGGTCTGCTGCACAACTGCGAGTACGACCAGCGGATCCAGCCGCACGACGGCGTGCCCGGCCCGGACGACATGGACGAGCTGCTGAGCCGCCGGCGCGGCACCAAGATGTTCCTCGCCCACCCGCGCGCCATCGCGGCGTTCGGCCGGGAGCTCAACCACCGCGGGCTGGTGCCGGAGACCATCGACGTCGCCGGCAACCGCATCCCGACCTGGCGCGGCGTCCCGATCTACCCGTGCAACAAGATCCCGGTCACCGACGCCCGGACCACCTCGATCATCGCGATGCGTCTCGGCGAGGCGGAGCAGGGCGTGATCGGCCTGCGCCAGTCGGGCATCCCGGACGAGATCGAGCCGAGCATGTCGGTGCGGTTCATGGGCATCAACGAGCAGGCCATCATCAAGTACCTCGTGACGGCCTACTACTCCGCGGCGGTCATGGTGCCGGACGCGCTCGGCGTGCTGGAGAACGTCGAGATCGGCCGCTGGCGGTGACCTTGCCGGCCCGTGTGCCGTGTCCCCGCCCGACCGGGCGGGTAGACCTCGGGGTATGCGCCCGGCCGGAGCGGAAGCGCCGCTGTCCGCAGACTCTCCCAGGGGGGACCTCGATCCCATGACCGAGTCCGTGACCGAGACGACGACCCAGTCCGGGCCCGGGGCCACCGCCCCGGCCCTGCCCGCCCAGCCCCTGGCCACCCCGTCAGGCGCCACCCGGGCGGACGGCGGGCCGGGGCCGCTCGACGGCCCCGAGGCGGCGGTGATCCTGGAGCAGGCGCGGGCGATGGTCGACCCGGAGCTGCGCTCGGCGGTGGACGCACTGCCCCGTGCGATGCGCCGGGTCGCGCGCTACCACTTCGGCTGGGAGCACGCCGACGGCACCCCCGCGGCCGGCAACGCCGGCAAGGCGATCCGGCCGGCGCTCGTCCTCGCCGCGGCGGCCGCGCTCGGCGGTCCCCGGGCGCAGGCGGGTGCCGTGCGGGCGGCCGCGGCGGTGGAGCTGGTGCACAACTTCACGCTGCTGCACGACGACGTGATGGACCGGGACACCACCCGCCGGCACCGGCCCACGGCGTGGACGGTGTTCGGCGACACCGACGCGATCCTCGCCGGGGACGCCCTTCAGGCGGTCGCCCTGCGGTTGCTCGCGGAGGACCCGCACCCGGCGTCCGCGGCCGCCGCCGCCCGGCTCGCGGCCTGCGTCGTGGAGCTGTGCGAGGGCCAGCAGGCCGACACCGCGCTGGAGCGGCGCGGCCCCTCGGAGGTCGGTCTGGACGAGGTGCTCGTCATGGCCGAGGCCAAGACCGGGGCGCTGCTCGGGTGCGCGTGCGCGCTCGGCGGGCTGTACGCGGGCGCGGCCGCGGCCGACGTCGAGGCGCTGGACGCGTTCGGCCGGGAGGCCGGGCTCGCCTTCCAGCTCATCGACGACGTCATCGGCATATGGGGCGACCCGAGCCGTACCGGCAAGCCGGCCGGGGCGGACCTCGCCGCCCGCAAGAAGTCCCTGCCGGTGGTCGCCGCGCTGACCTCCGGGACACCGGCGGCCGCCGAACTCGCCGCGCTGTACGCGGTGCCGTACGAGGGCGGGGACCTGGAGCCCACGGTGCTGGCCGTGGAGCGGGCGGGCGGCCGGGACTGGGCGCAGGTCCAGGCGTCCGAGCGGATGGCGCGGGCGATGCAGGAACTGTCCCGCGCGATCCCCGACCCGGAGGCGGCGGGCGGGCTGCTCTCCCTCGCCGAGTTCGTGACGCGGCGCAGCACCTGAGCGCCGCCGCACCACGGAGGAACGCCGGTGCCGGCCGGGCGTACGGTTCCTGACCCCGTACGCCCTCGGCCGGCACCGGCTCCGGCGGGTCCCGCGCATCCGCACAGGGCGCGGGGTCCGCCTCCGCCGTCGCCGGGACATGCGGAACCGCCTGTCTCACCTCCGCCGGGGCGGGACGGGACCACCGACGACCCGCCGAACCGGCGGTTCGACACGACCACCAGGGCCGCGCCGGCTGCGGCCTGGCCCCGAAGCGGGGCGTCACCAGCCCGTATCCCCATCTGCGCCGGTACGTCGCCTCGCGCGCCCTCAGCCCGGTCGCCCGACCCCGAGGTCGAGGTCGTCGGGGAGGACCCCGGCCGGCCGGGTCCGCGAGCCGAAGGCCGAGGACAGTGAGTTCGACGTGTATCTCCGCGGGGGTCCCGGCTCGCGGGCGAGCCGGTCGACGAGACCGACGAGCCGGTCGTCAGGACATACCCGATCGTGCCGGGCAGCGGCATGCCGATGTCCGGCTCCGGCTTCGCGGTCGGCGAGTTCGCCCCGGACTCCGTGCGCGCCTTCGGCAACGGCGTCCTCGTGCGGGGACGTACAGCAGGAAGCGCGGAGCCGCCGTCCGCTCTACGCTGGGGGCATGGACAGCGCACACCATGTCTGTCCCGAGTGCGGACAGCCCGTCGACACGGTCGTCCGGCGCCACAAGACGCTGGGCGCGTGGGTCCCGGTGTGGGTGGCCGGGCCCTGCCGCAACCCCAGGTGCAAGGCGTCCACCGCGGAGGGCGCCGGGTCCGGGGAACAGCGGCCCATGACGCCCGGTACGCAGCAGGACACGTCCGGTACGCAGCAGGACGAGACCGGGACTCACCGTGAGTCCGGGGCCGGCACGTCCGCCGGCAACGGGACCGTGGCGAAGAAGTCCTGAGAAGAGACCCCGGTGGCCGCCGGCGACCTCGGCCGGGCGGCACCGACGCGTCGCACCGACGGGGCCGGGGCCCTGCCGCGTACCCGAGGCGTCAGCGTGACCCCGAGCGGGCGGTGCGCGGAGAGGGGCGGGCGCGACGACGGAGGCAGGCCGGGGCGGGCGTCGCGGTGCACGGCGGTGGGCCATGGGGGTGTGGGCCGTGACGGTGGCCGTCGGGGGTGGGCTGACGCTGGTGCTTCAGGAGTCGGCCGAGCCGACGGGACCGAACCGCTGGGAGAGATCGACCCCGGCACCGCTGCTCCGGCCGGACGGGGACACCGCGTGCCTGCCGCCGACGCCGCTGCCCACCGAGGACGGCCTGCACGACCACGCCTGCATCGTCACGCGGGAGTAGGCAGCCCGCCCGTCCCCGGGTCCCGGCCGGTCAGGCAGTACGTGCCGCCCGCCGGGTCGCGCAGCACCGACCAGTGGGCGCCGTGCGAGACGACCGTGGCCCCCAGCCGCTCGTGCGCGGCCCGGGTCGCGGCGATGTCCGCGCAGGCCACGTCGAGGTGGGCGGTCAGCGGCTGCTCGGTGCCCAGGCGCTGGAGCAGCACCCGGACCGGCCCTCCGGGCGGCGGCTCGACCACGTGGAATTCCGGGAGCGAACCGGGCCGGGACGACCAGCCGGCCGGCAGCCCGCTCCAGAACGCGACTTCGGCGTCGTACGACGACGGCGGCACGTCGACGCACACCTGATCGAGCCGGCTGCCGCGGACGACGGGCGGCCGGACCGACTCGCCGTGCCAGGGCACCGCGCAGAACAGCTGGCCGGCGGGCGACCGCAGGACGGCCCACCCCTCGTGCCGGGCGACCGTCCGGGTCCCCGCCCGCCGCGCCGACGCGATGAACCCGTCCACGTCGTCCACGGCGAAGTCGAGATGCGCGCCACCGGGGCCGGAGCCGACGCCTTGGACCTTCACGCAGGGGTCCGCCCCGTCGGCGGGCAGCAGGGTGACGAACTCACCCCGGCGCGGGGAGAGCCGGGTGTCCGTGACGGCGGTCCAGAACTCCTCGGCGACCGGCGCGAGCCGGGCCGGGCGGTCGATGAAGGCGTACGTCCAGCGGATCGTCATGGCGTGATCGTAGGCCGCGCGCCGCAGCCGTGGACGCGCGCGGACCGGGCGGGACGGCGGGGCGGGCCGGGGAGGGCCGGCGTCTGCGGGAAACGCCGAAGAGGCCCGGCCGCCGACGCGGCCGGGCCCCTTCCTGCACGTGACTGGCGGTGGTGCACCGACCGCCGGCCGGGTGCGAGGCGTCAGGCCTTCTTGGTCTCCCAGAAGATCTTGTCGATCTGGGCGATGTAGTCCAGGGCCTTCTGGCCGGTGGCCGGGTCGGTGGACGCCTTGGCGGCCGAGAGGGCCTTCAGGGTGTCGTTGACCAGCTGGTGCAGCTCCGGGTACTTCTCGAAGTGCGGGGGCTTGAAGTAGTCGCTCCAGAGCACCGAGACGTGGTGCTTGGCCAGCTCGGCGCGCTGCTCCTTGATGACGGTGGCGCGAGCCTGGAAGTGCGGGTCGTCGTTGCCGGCCATCTTCTCCTGGACGGCCTTCACCGACTCCGCCTCGATGCGGGCCTGGGCCGGGTCGTACACGCCGCAGGGCAGGTCGCAGTGGGCGCTGACCTTGACCTTGGGGGCAAACAGGCGGGAAAGCATGAAGCGTTCCTTCCTCGTGATCGTCTTCTCAGGGGGGACATTACTCCCTGGCGGACGCGTTTTCGCGAGTGCCCCCATGGGCTTAGGACAAAAGTCCGGGGTGAGACTGGGACCGGGATGGGTGGAGGATCGGACCGGGGAGGTGCCGGGGATGCCGGAGCTGTCGCAGGAGACCGAGCGCGAACGGGGCGTCCCGCCCTTCGGGCTGGCCGAGGTGACCGGTCCGTCCATGGTGCCGACGCTGTACCACGGGGACCGGCTGCTGCTGCGCTACGGCGCCCGGGTCAGGCCGGGCGACGTCGTCGTCCTGCGCCACCCCTTCCAGCAGGACCTGCTCGTGGTGAAGCGGGCGGCCCAGCGCCGCGACGGCGGCTGGTGGGTGCTCGGCGACAACGCGTACGCCGGCGGGGACAGCACCGACTACGGGGTGGTCCCCGACGAGCTGATCCTCGGCCGGGTCCGGTTCCGCTACCGGCCGCGCAGGCCGGATCAGCGCTCGCCGCTGGCGCTGCTGCGCTGGGCGCTGTCGGCCGCCAGGCCGGTCTTCTGCGACCGGTCGGCCTCCAGGCGCTTGCGGGCCCGGTAGGCGGCCACGTTGGCGCGGGTGGCGCAGCGGTCGGAGCAGTAGCGCCGCGAGCGGTTGGTGGACGTGTCCACGTAGGCGTTGCGGCACGGCGACGCCTCGCACAGGCCCAGGCGGTCCACGCCGTACTCGGTGAGGTGGAAGGCCAGGCCCATCGCCGCGATGGCCGCGTAGCCCGCGGTCGCGTTCGACGGGTGGTCCGCGAGGTGCATGTGCCACAGGGGGCGGCCGTCGTCGTCCCGGACGTCGTGGCCGGAGATCTGGGGGCTGACCGGGAACTCCAGCAGCAGGGAGTTCAGCAGGTCCACGGCGAGCGTCTCGTCGCCGCCGTCGGCGGCCTCGAAGACCGCGCGCAGCCGGGCCCGGACCGAGCGGAACCGCGTCACGTCCGCGTCGGTCGCGCGGCGGGCCGCCGACTGGTTCGCGCCGAACAGCTCCCGGACGGCCTCGACCGAGGCCAGTGTGTCCTTGCCCCGGGCCGGCTCCTCGCTGTTGACGAGACGTACGGCATAGTCCGAGTAATAGGCCAGTTCCACTTGTAGTCCTTACGGATGGGCTCTATGGTCGTGTCCGCGGTCGCGTAACAGCCGATCGTGCTTCCAGGGTATTACGCGAGGGCGTACGAAGGGGGTTTCCATGGCCACGAGCACCGGCACCGACTGGAACGCCTGGCAGGAGAGCTGGGACCGGCAGCAGGAGTGGTACATGCCGGACCGCGAGGAGCGGTTCCGGGTCATGCTCGACATGGTCGAGGCGCTGGTCGGCCGCGCCCCCCGCGTCCTCGACCTCGCCTGCGGCACCGGCACCATCTCCGCGCGGCTCCTGGCCCGCTTCCCCGAGGCCACCAGCACCGGTGTCGACCTCGACCCGGCCCTGCTCGCCATCGCCGAGGGCACCTTCGCCGGCGACGACCGGGTCACCCTGGTCACGGCCGACCTCAAGGACCCCGACTGGCCGGCGGAGCTGCCGCACGACGCGTACGACGCCGTCCTGACCGCGACCGCCCTGCACTGGTTCCGCAGCGAACCCCTCGCCGCCCTCTACGGCCAGGTCGCGGGGCTGGTCCGGGACGGCGGTGTCTTCCTGAACGCGGACCACATGATCGACGACACCACGCCCCGGATCAACGCGGCCGAACGCGCCCGGCGGCACGCCCGCATGGACGAGGCCAAGGCCGGCGGCGCCCTCGACTGGGCCGAGTGGTGGCAGGTCGCCGCGCAGGACCCGGTGCTCGCCGAGCCGACCGCCCGGCGCTTCGAGATCTACGGCGAGCACGCCGACGGCGACATGCCCTCCGCCGCGTGGCACGCGCGTGTGCTGCGCGAGAAGGGCTTCGCCGAGGCCCGCCCGGTGTGGTGCTCGCCGTCGGACACGCTGCTGCTCGCGCTCAAGTAGGGCGCAGCACCGAGGGGCGGTACGGGACTCCCGTACCGCCCCTCGCCGCGTGCCGGCGCTACAGCACCTTGGACAGGAACGCCTGCGTCCGCTCGTGCCGCGGGTTCGTCAGCACCTCCCGCGGGTCGCCGGACTCGACGACCACACCGCCGTCCATGAAGACCAGGCTGTCGCCGACCTCGCGGGCGAAGCCCATCTCGTGGGTGACGACGACCATGGTCATGCCGGACTCGGCGAGGTCGCGCATGACGTCCAGCACGTCGCCGACCAGCTCCGGGTCGAGCGCCGAGGTCGGCTCGTCGAACAGCATCAGCTTCGGGTCCATGGCCAGCGCCCGGGCGATGGCCACGCGCTGCTGCTGGCCGCCGGAGAGCTGCGAGGGGTAGTTCCCGGCCTTGTCGGCCAGGCCCACGCGCTCCAGGAGTTGCATCGCGCGCTCCCTGGCCTGCGCCCGGCTCACGCCCTTGACCTGGACCGGGGCCTCCATGACGTTCTCGACGGCCGTCATGTGCGGGAACAGGTTGAAGCGCTGGAAGACCATGCCGATGTCCCGGCGCTTCAGCGCGACCTCGCTGTCCTTCAGCTCGTAGAGCTTGTCGCCCTTCTGGCGGTAGCCGACCAGCTCGCCGTCGACGTACAGCCGTCCGGCGTTGATCTTCTCCAGGTGGTTGATGCACCGCAGGAAGGTCGACTTGCCGGAGCCGGAGGGGCCGATGAGGCAGAAGACCTCGCCCTTCCTCACCTCCAGGTCGATGCCCTTGAGGACCTCGACGTGACCGAAGGACTTGTGCACGCCCTCGGCCTTGACCATCGGCACGTCGGCCGAGGTGGCCGGCTCGGCCGGGGTCTCGGCCTTCTCGGGCTGCGCGGCCGTGGTGGCCTTCTCCGGCGTCTCGGCCTTCGGCTCGGCGGCCTCGGGCCGTGCGGCCTTCGGCGTCTCCCCGTTCGGTTCGGCGGCCTTCGGTTCCTCCGCCTTCGGCGTCTGCGCCTTCGGTTCGGCGGCCTTCGGTTCCTCCGGCTGCTGCTGCGTCACGTCCGTCATGCCGTGACCTCCTTCGGGCGGCGAGCGGGCAGGACGGCTGCCTTGAGGCGCTGGAGCGGCGTGGGAGGCAGGGTGCGCGAGGATCCGCGCGCGTAGTACCGCTCGACGTAGTACTGGCCCACGCTGAGGACGGACGTCATGATCAGGTACCAGGCGGCGGCGAGGAAGTACATCTCCACCACCGAGCCGGCGTTCTGGCCGATGTCCTGGGCCGCCTTGAACAGGTCGAGGAACTGCACCGCCGAGACCAGCGACGTGGTCTTCAGCATGTTGATGACCTCGTTGCCCGTCGGCGGCACGATCACGCGCATGGCCTGCGGGATCACGATCCGGCGCAGGGTCTTGGCGTGGCTCATGCCCAGCGCGTGCGACGCCTCGGTCTGGCCCTCGTCGACGGAGAGCAGGCCGGCGCGGCAGATCTCCGCCATGTACGCGGCCTCGTTGAGGCCGAGGCCGAGCAGCGCCGTCAGCAGCGGCGTCATGAACGAGGACCAGTAGTCCTTGTAGATCGGGCCGAGGTTGATGTACTCGAAGACCAGGCCCAGGTTGAACCAGACGAAGAGCTGGACCAGGACCGGGGTGCCGCGGAAGAACCAGATGTAGAACCACGCGATCGAGGAGGTCACCGGGTTCTTCGACAGGCGCATGACCGCGAGCAGGATGCCGCCCACGATGCCGATCGCCATGGAGAGCACGGTGAGCAGCAGGGTGTTCACGACGCCGTCCATGATCCGGTCGTCGAAGAAGTACTCGGGGACGGCGCCCCAGTTGATCCTGCCTTGCGCGAAGGCGTAGACGACGGAGCCCAGCAGCGCGAGGGCGACGACCGCGGACACGTAGCGCCACGGGTGCCGGACCGGAACGGCCTGGATGGCCTCCGGTCCGGCGGCGGGCGCCGGGTCGGCGGGACCGTCCGTCTTGTTGACGTCAACAGTCACGGGTGGTGCCTTTCAGGGGAGTGGGGCCGCAAAGCGGTCAGGAACCGCCGCCGTTGATCCTGGCCTCGGTGATCGCGCCGTCCTCGACGCCCCACTTCTTCACGATCTCCTCGTACTCGCCGTTGTCGATGATCGCCTGGACGGCGGCCTGCAGGGCGTCCCGCAGCTGCGTGTTGTCCTTGGCCACGGCGATGCCGTACGGGCCGGCCTCGACCTGGTCGCCGACGATCTCGAAGTACGTGCCGCCGCCCGCGTTCTTCACCGAGTACGCGGCGATCGGGAAGTCGGCGGAGACGACGTCGGCGCCCTTGGAGCGCATGCGGGTCTCGGCCTCGGGGTTGGTGGCGAAGTCCTCGATCCTCAGGGTCTTCTTCCCGGCGTCCGTGCACTTCTTCGCCTGGTCCCTGGCGAGGTCGTGGGAGAAGGTGTTGCGCTGCACGGCCATCGTCCGGCCGCACAGGTCGTCCCAGGTCTTGATCCCCTTGGTGTCGCCCGCGTTGGTGTAGAGGGAGACACCCGCGGTGAAGTAGTCCACGAAGTCGACGCCGGCGCCGACCTTCTTGCCGGTCTCGCTGTCGATGCCTTCCTGGCGCGGCTTGGTGTCGGTCATCGCCGACATGGCGACGTCGTACCGCTTGGCGGCTATACCGCCGATGAGGGTGTCGAAGGTGGCGTTCTGGAACTCGAACTCCACCCCGAGCTGCTTGCCCATCGCCGCGGCGATGTCCGGGTCGATGCCCACGGTCCTGCCGGAGTCGTCCTTGTACTCGACCGGCGCGTACGCGATGTCCGAGCCGACCCGGATGACGCCCTTGTCGCGGATGGCCTGCGGGAGCCTGTCGGCGAGGGGGGCCGCGCCGGTGGCGGCGCTGGCCCCGCCCTCGGAGCCCTCGTCCTTCGTCTGGTCACCGCAGCCGGTGAGAAGCAGGGTGCCTGCGACCGCGATCGAGCCGACCGCGGCCAGCCGGGTGCGCTTGGCGGTCGTACGACGGGTGGTGCGTGCGGTCATGGTGGGTTCCTCCGGCGGATGGGTGGAGTTGCCGATGGGTCGACGAGAACACACGGCTTCGGGTGTCGCGACCTTGTGTGATTACGGCATCTTGCCATTCGGACTCGACCGTTCAGGCGACCCGTCATGTCAAAATCGGATAACGGGCGACCCCCGAAACGGACTACTCCGGGACATCGCGACCGCACCTCTTACGGGAATATGCCGTTCCGGCCGCAAGATCTGCGGTGCGTCTCAGGATGTGGATGCACGGAAGCCGGTGTGCGGCGTCCATTGCGGCTTTGTCAAGGGTTTGACGGGTTCTTGTCCCCATATTCGGTCATGAGTCGTCCCACTGGCATGTGATCTTCCCGTTATGGACTCGTCGGCGACGTCCTCCGTCCGGTAAGAAGGTTCTTTACACCCCTCATCCGGGGCTCAGGGCGCGTGTGCGGCGCGCCCGTCGCGTAGGTGCCCGAACGCCTCACTCCCCTGGGCCGTACGCGGTGCCCGCCCACTCCTCACCAGGAGTGGACCCACCCTCAAACCAGATCATTAAGGGGTCAGACAAAGTGGCAGCGGAGATCGTCAATCCTCGCAGCGACAGCCGTACGGATCAGGAGGGAGGGGCAGAGCCCCTCGAATCCTTCGATCCGGCGTTCGCGCTGCACCGCGGCGGCAAGATGGCCGTGCAGGCCACCGTGCCGGTCCGTGACAAGGACGACCTGTCCCTGGCGTACACGCCCGGCGTCGCGAAGGTGTGCACCGCGATCGCCGAGCAGCCGGAACTCGTCCACGACTACACGTGGAAATCGTCCGTCGTCGCCGTCGTGACCGACGGTACGGCGGTGCTCGGACTCGGGGACATCGGCCCCGAGGCCTCCCTCCCGGTGATGGAGGGCAAGGCGATCCTGTTCAAGCAGTTCGGCGGGGTGGACGCGGTGCCGATCGCGCTCGCCTGCACGGACGTGGACGAGATCGTGGAGACCGTGGTCCGCCTCGCGCCGTCCTTCGGCGGGGTGAACCTGGAGGACATCTCGGCGCCGCGGTGCTTCGAGATCGAGCGCCGGCTCCAGGAGCGGCTGGACATCCCGATCTTCCACGACGACCAGCACGGCACGGCGGTCGTGACGCTGGCGGCCCTGCGCAACGCCGCGCGGCTGACCGGCAGGACGCTCGCCGATCTGCGGGCGGTCATCTCGGGTGCGGGCGCGGCCGGTGTCGCGATCGCGAAGATGCTGGTCGAGGCCGGGATCGGGGACGTCGCGGTCGCCGACCGCAAGGGCGTCGTCTCCGCCGACCGGGAGGACCTGACGTCGGTCAAGCGGGACCTCGCCGGGTTCACCAACAAGGCCGGGCTCTCGGGGTCGCTGGAGGCGGCGCTGGCGGGCGCGGACGTCTTCATCGGCGTCTCCGGCGGTACGGTGCCGGAGGAGGCCGTCGCCTCCATGGCCGAGGGCGCGTTCGTCTTCGCCATGGCCAACCCGAACCCCGAGGTGCACCCCGAGGTGGCGCACAAGTACGCGGCGGTCGTCGCGACGGGCCGGTCGGACTTCCCCAACCAGATCAACAACGTGCTGGCGTTCCCGGGCATCTTCGCCGGCGCGCTGCAGGTGCGGGCGTCCCGGATCACCGAGGGCATGAAGATCGCGGCGGCCGAGGCGCTGGCGGGCGTGGTCGGTGACGCCCTCGCCGCGGACTACGTCATTCCGTCGCCGTTCGACGAGCGGGTGGCACCCGCGGTCACCGCAGCCGTCGCCGCGGCGGCGCGGGCGGAGGGCGTCGCCCGCCGCTGACGTTCGCCCGGATGGCCCCGTCCGTCTGGGCGGGGCCGTTCCCTCGGGGCCACGGGGGCGTGGCCCGGTGCCGGTTGGTCGTGGGCCGGTCGCGCGGTGCCCCGCGGCCCCTCGGAGGTTGCAGGCGGGTGTGTTCCCTGGCAAGAGGGTGTGTCTCACAGGCCCCCGGCGTTCCGCCGGCCCCTCCCGGAACCTATCGTCGGCTGCATGTTCGCTGTCTACGCCGCCCGAATCGACCGCGACGAGCCGCTCAGCGGCCTGGAGTCGGGGGAGCGCCCCGCCCCCGAGGCCAGGCCCGGCTGGAGTCTCGTCGACGTCAAGGCCGCCTCCCTCAACCATCACGACCTCTGGTCCCTGCGCGGGGTGGGCCTCGCCGAGGAGACCCTGCCGATGATCCTCGGCTGTGACGCCGCCGGGGTCGACGAGGACGGCAACGAGGTCGTCCTGCACTCCGTCATCGGCCAGACGGGGCACGGGGTCGGCCCCGAGGAACCCCGTTCCATCCTCACCGAGCGCTACCAGGGCACGTTCGCCGACCGGGTCGCCGTACCGACCTGGAACCTCCTGCCCAAGCCCAAGGAGCTCTCCTTCGAGGAGGCCGCCTGTCTGCCGACCGCCTGGCTGACGGCGTACCGCATGCTCTTCACCAACGCCGGCGTGCGTCCCGGTGACTCGGTGCTGGTGCAGGGGGCCGGCGGCGGTGTCGCCACGGCCGCGATCGTGCTCGGCAAGGCCGCCGGGCTGCGCGTCTTCGCGACCAGCCGGGACGAGGCCAAGCGCAGGCGCGCCGTGGAGCTGGGCGCGGTGGAGGCGGTGGAGCCGGGGGCGCGGTTGCCGCAGCGCGTCGACGCCGTCATCGAGACCGTCGGAGCCGCCACCTGGTCGCACTCGGTGAAGTCGCTGCGTCCCGGCGGCACGGTCGTGATCTCCGGCGCCACGAGCGGTGACCGGCCCTCCCACGCCGAACTGACCCGGATCTTCTTCCTGGAGCTGAAGGTCGTCGGTTCCACGATGGGCACCAAGGACGAGCTGGAGGACCTGCTGTCCTTCTGCGCCGCTGCCGGTGTGCGCCCCGTCATCGACGAGGTGCTGCCGATGGACCGGGCCCGGGAGGGCTTCGAACGGATGGCGTCGGGCGGGCAGTTCGGCAAGATCGTGCTCAGCAACGGCTGACGCGGCGCGTCGGTCCGTACGGCGGCGGCCGGTCCGCTCGCCCTGACCGCCCGCCCGGGTGGCTCGCTCCCCGGGCGGGCGGCGTTCCGCGTGTCTACGCCTTCGGAGTCCTCAGCAGCGCCCCGATGTGTGCCGCCGCCGTCGACAGATGGCGGCGGGCGTCCCGCAGCTGCTCGGGCGTCACCCCGTGGTCGCGGGCCGCGTCGCGGATGTCGTCGCGGAAGCGGTCGAGGAGACGGTCCAGGTCGCGGGCCGGGTCGCCGGTGGTGGAGTCGTCGTGGGACCAGCCCGGCTCGTACGCGGCCGGGAAGTCCTCCGCAGTGGCCGAGTGCTCCGGTGCCGGTGCCGGCCCGGTCGCTCCGCCGCGGCCGAAGCCGAAGTCCTTGCCGAACTCCTTGCCGAAGCCCTTCCCGAACTCGCCGAACTCCTTGGCCAGTTCCGTCAGTCCCTCGCGCAGCCCCGTCGGCCAGTCGCCCCGCGCGAAGTGGTCCTGCACCTGCTCCTGCACCCGCTGGGCGATGCGCTGCACCTCCTCCTGCGCCTGCGCCCGGGCCCGGTCCTGCGCCTCCTTGGCCTGGCGCCGCGCCCGCTGCGCCTCCTCGCGGGCCCGGCGGCTCTCGTCCTTGGCGCGCCTGGCCTGCTCCTTCCACTCCTGCTTGACCCGCCGCATCTCCTCCTTCGCGGCGCGCCACGCCTCCTGGTCGGCGTACTCGCCGAAGTCCCCGGCGTCGCCGTCGACCGGGCCCTCCTTGCGGGCCTCGGTCATCGCCGCCCGCATCTCGCGCCGCAGATCGCCCGCCGCGCCCCGGACGTCGGCCCGGATCTCCGCGGCCAGCTCCGCCACCGACTCGCGGATCTCCAGCTCCAGGTCGGCCAGCTCGCCGCTGCGGTCGGCCAGCTCGGCGCGTCCGGCGTCCGTGATGGCGTACACCTTGCGGCCGCCCTCGGTGGTGTGGGTGACCAGGCCTTCGGCCTCCAGCTTGGCCAGGCGCGGGTAGACGGTGCCCGCCGACGGCGCGTACAGCCCCTGGAAGCGCTCCTCCAGAAGGCGGATCACCTCGTAACCGTGTCGCGGGGCCTCGTCGAGCAGCTTGAGCAAGTAGAGGCGGAGGCGGCCGTGAGCGAAGACGGGGGGCATGTCAGAGCACCTTCTTGTCGGTCGTGCCACCGGCCGGGGCGCTGGTCGGCGTGGTGTCCTCGCCCCCCGGACCGGAATGCGCATGGTCCCCCGAGGTGTTCCGCGGCCCGTCCGCCGGGCCGGGCCGGGGCCCGTCGTCCTCGGCGGGCGGGCGGCGCAGCAGGGCGATCGAACCGGAGACGGTCGTGGCCTTCAGCCGGCCGTTGCCCGCGCCGAGCCGGCCGGTGATCCGCTTGGCGCCCCACTGGCCGGTGACGCGGAGGTCCTCGAACGCGTTGGAGACGGCACCGCTCGCGGTGTTGGCCTCCACCTCCGCGTCCGCCGGGTGCGGCAGCCGGATGGCGATCTCGCCCGAGACGCTGGTCAGGCCGACGTCGCTGGGCCCGCCGGTCGGGTCCAGGTCGACGATCATCGAGCCGCTGACCGAGTCGGCCCGGACCGAGGAGCCCGCGCCCTCGACCACGGTCAGGTCCCCGGAGACGGAGTGGAAGCGCAGGTCGCCGCCGAGTGCCTGGGCCTCCACGCTCCCCGAGACGGTGTCCGCGCGGACCGGGCCCGCGAGCCCGACGAGCGTGGTGTCCCCGGAGACGCCCCTGACCTCGGCGCGCCCTTCGATCCCGGAGACCACGGCGGCGGCGCTGACGACGCCCACCTCGACGTGCGTGTGCGCCGGGACCGCCAGGGACACCTCGGCGCTGCGGCGCCAGCCCTTGCGGTCGAGCCACTTCAGGAAGCCCTTCCAGGGCAGGTCCTCGTACGCCACCGTGAGTGTGCCGTCCCGCAGGGTGACGACGAGGGGCGGCCCCTCCAGCTCGCCGACCTCCAGGCGGGCGGAACCCTCGTCGGTGCCCACCACGTTCACCGTTCCGTTGACGATGCGTACCTGGAGCTCGCTCACGGGTTCGTCGAAGGTGAGCTTCCGCGGCTCGGCGACGGACCATTCGGGCATGGTACTGACCTCCTCGACCTGCCGGGCCGCGCACGGACCGGATGCACGGACCGGATGCACGGACCGGATGCACGGACCGTGACACGCGGAACCGCGACAGGCGGACCGCTACGCGCCATATCGCGTCTGACCTCATTCACGATATATCGTGGTGCTCCGAAGTCAAGACACTCTTTCCGGTGATTACGCCGACTTTCGCCCCTCCCAGAGGCGCGAAAGGGCCGCCGGAGGCGCGAAGGGGCCCCTGGAAAGGCGAAACGGCTCCAGGAGAGTCGAACAGGCCCCGGGGAACGCGGAAGGGCGCCCGAAGGCGCCCAGTCCCCACTCGCGGCGGACCGGCGGAGGAGACCTCCTGGTCCTGCTCGTCGTGCTCGTCCTGCCGGCCCCGCCGGGCCTACTCGTCGTCCTCGTCGTCCAGCCGCGCCAGCCACGTCGCCAGCCGCTCCACCGGCACCTCGAAGTCCGGGTTCAGGTCGACGAACGTCCGCAGCTGCTCGGCGAGCCACTCGAAGGTGACCTCTTCCTCGCCCCGCCGCTTTTCCAGCTCCTCGATGCCGCGGTCGGTGAAGTACATGGTGCTGCTCTCCTGCGTTCGTACGTGCCGGTGGTGTGCCGGTGGTGGGCCGGTGGTGGCGGAACAAGCCTACGTACTGGTGCGGGGTGCCGCGGAGGGCAGGCGCCGCACGGCCCGCGACGGTTCGGCACACGCCGAAGGCCCGGCCCCGGGAAACCGGGACCGGGCCTTCACGCAGCCGGCCGTCGCTCGGCGGCTCAGGCCTCGAAGACCTCCCGTACCAGCTGCTCCTGCTCCGCCTGGTGCCGCTTGGCGGAACCCACGGCCGGGGACGAGGAGTGCGGGCGCGAGATGCGGCGCAGGCGCTCACCGTGCGGGACGTCCGCGCCGACCGCCAGGTCGAGGTGGTCGATCAGGTTGAGGGCGATGAACGGCCAGGCACCCTGGTTCGCCGGCTCCTCCTGGGCCCACAGGTACTTCTCGGCGTTCGGGTACTTCTTGATCTCCGCCTGGAGCTCGGTACCCGGCAGCGGGTACAGCCGCTCGATGCGGATGATCGCCGTGTCCGTGACGCCGCGCTTGACCCGCTCGGCCTCCAGGTCGTAGTAGACCTTGCCCGCGCAGAAGACGACCTTGCGCACCGCCGCCGGGTCCACCGAGGCGTCGCCGATGACCGGGCGGAAGCCGCCCGTGGTGAACTCCTCCGCCTTCGACGCGGCCGCCTTCAGGCGCAGCATCGACTTCGGGGTGAAGACGACCAGCGGCTTGTGGTGCGGGTTGTGCACCTGCCACCGCAGGAGGTGGAAGTGATTCGACGGCGAGGTCGGCATGGCGACCGTCATGTTGTTCTGGGCGCAGAGCTGGAGGAACCGCTCCGGGCGCGCGGACGAGTGGTCCGGGCCCTGGCCCTCGTAGCCGTGCGGGAGGAGCAGGGTGACGCCGGAGGTCTGGCCCCACTTCTGCTCCGCCGACGAGATGAACTCGTCCACGACCGTCTGCGCGCCGTTGACGAAGTCGCCGAACTGCGCCTCCCACAGCACCAGCGCGTCCGGGCGGGCCAGCGAGTAGCCGTACTCGAAGCCCATCGCCGCGTACTCGGAGAGCAGGGAGTTGTAGACGTTCAGCCGCGCCTGGTCCTCGGAGAGGTACTGCAGCGGCGTGTACTCCTCGCCGGTGCTGCGGTCGATGATGACCGCGTGCCGCTGGCCGAAGGTGCCGCGCTGGGAGTCCTGGCCCGCGAGGCGGACCGGGACGCCCTCCAGGAGCAGCGAGCCGAAGGCGAGGGTCTCGCCCATGCCCCAGTCGATCGTGCCGTCCTCGACCATCGACGCCCGGCGCTGGAGCTGCGGCAGCAGACGCGGGTGGACGGTGATGTGGTCGGGGATGTTGACCTGGGACTCGGCGATCCGCTTGACGATCTCCGTGGACACGGCGGTGTTCACGGCGACCGGGAACTCGGGCTGCGCGTCCGGCGTCGCGACCGTCGCCGGCTGCGAGGTGGCCTCGCGGACCTCGGTGAAGACCTTCTCCAGCTGGCCCTGGTAGTCCTGGAGCGCCTGCTCGGCTTCTTCCAGGGTGATGTCGCCGCGACCGATCAGGGACTCGGTGTAGAGCTTGCGCACCGAGCGCTTCTTGTCGATCAGGTCGTACATCAGCGGCTGGGTGAAGGCCGGGTTGTCCGACTCGTTGTGACCGCGGCGGCGGTAGCAGATGAGGTCGATCACCACGTCCTTGTTGAACGCCTGGCGGAACTCGAAGGCGAGCCGCGCGACGCGGACCACGGCCTCCGGGTCGTCGCCGTTCACGTGGAAGATCGGGGCCTCGATCATCCGCGCCACGTCCGTCGCGTACATCGACGAACGGGAGGACTCGGGGGCGGCGGTGAAGCCGACCTGGTTGTTGATGACGATGTGGACCGTGCCGCCGGTGCGGTAGCCGCGCAGCTGCGACATGTTCAGGGTCTCGGCCACCACGCCCTGGCCCGCGAAGGCCGCGTCGCCGTGGATCGCCACCGGCAGGACGGTGAAGTCCGTGCCGCCCTTGTTGATGATGTCCTGCTTGGCGCGGGCGACGCCCTCCAGGACCGGGTCGACCGCCTCCAGGTGGGAGGGGTTCGCGACCAGGGCGACCTTGATCTGCTCGCCGTCCAGGCCGGTGAAGGTGCCCTCGGCGCCCAGGTGGTACTTCACGTCGCCGGAGCCGTGCATCGACTTCGGGTCGAGGTTGCCCTCGAACTCGCGGAAGATCTGCGCGTACGACTTGCCGACGATGTTGGCGAGGACGTTCAGGCGGCCGCGGTGGGCCATGCCGATGACGACCTCGTCCAGACGGGACTCGGCGGCCGAGTCCAGCACCGCGTCCAGCAGCGGGATGACGGACTCGCCGCCCTCCAGCGAGAAGCGCTTCTGGCCGACGTACTTCGTCTGCAGGAAGGTCTCGAAGGCCTCCGCCGCGTTCAGCCGGCGCAGGATGCGCAGCTGCTCCTCGCGCTCCGGCTTGGCGTGCGGGCGCTCCACGCGGTCCTGGATCCACTTGCGCTGCTTGGGATCCTGGATGTGCATGAACTCGATGCCGGTGGTGCGGCAGTACGAGTCGCGCAGCACGCCGAGGATGTCGCGCAGCTTCATCATCGACTTGCCGGCGAAGCCGCCGACGGCGAACTCGCGCTCCAGGTCCCACAGGGTGAGACCGTGCTCGGTGATGTCCAGGTCGGGGTGCTTGCGCTGCTGGTACTCCAGCGGGTCGGTGTCGGCCATGACGTGGCCGCGGACCCGGTAGGAGTGGATCAGCTCGAAGACCCGGGCGGCCTTGGTGACGTCGTCGTCGTGGGAGGCGTCGATGTCCTTGAGCCAGCGGACCGGCTCGTAGGGGATGCGCAGCGCCTCGAAGATGCCGTCGTAGAAGTCGTTCTCGCCGAGCAGCAGGTTGGCGACCTGGCGGAGGAACTCGCCGGAGGCGGCGCCCTGGATCACCCGGTGGTCGTAGGTCGACGTGAGCGTCATGACCTTCGAGACGCCGAGCTTGTTCAGGGTGTCCTGGGAGGTGCCCTGGAACTCCGCGGGGTAGTCCATGGAGCCGACGCCCATGATCACCGACTGGCCGGGCATCAGACGCGGCACGGAGTGGACCGTGCCGAGGCCGCCGGGGTTGGTCAGGGAGACCGTGACGCCGGTGAAGTCGTCCATCGTCAGCTTGCCGTCGCGGGCGCGGCGGACGATGTCCTCGTAGGCCTGCCAGAACTCGAAGAAGTTCAGCGTCTCGGCCTTCTTGATCGCCGCGACGACCAGCTGGCGGTCGCCGTTCGGCTTGACCAGGTCGATGGCGAGGCCGAGGTTGACGTGCGGCGGCTTGACCAGGGTCGGCTTGCCGTCCTTCTCGCCGAACGACCAGTTCATCGCCGGCATGGCCTTGATGGCCTGCACCATCGCGTAGCCGATGAGGTGCGTGAAGGAGATCTTCCCGCCCCGGGCCCGCTTGAGGTGGTTGTTGATGACGATGCGGTTGTCGAAGAGCAGCTTCACCGGGACCGCGCGGACCGAGGTGGCGGTCGGCAGTTCCAGCGAGGCGTTCATGTTCTTCGCGACGGCGGCGGCCGGGCCGCGCAGCGTGATCAGCTCCGGGCCCTGCGGGGCCTCGGCGGCCGGCTCGGCGGCGGCCTTCGGCTGCTGCTTCGGCTGCGGCTTGGCGGCGGCCGGGGCGGGAGCCGGGGCCTTGGCCGGGGCAGGAGCGGCCGCGGCGGGCTTCGGGGCCGCCGCGGCGGCCGGGGCCGCCTGGGCGGGAGCCGGAGCGGCCTGGGCGGGAGCCTGAGCCCTGCTGGTGGTCTCCGCGGCCCCCGCGGCCTCGGCAGCCGCCGGTGCCGGGGTGGCGGCCGCCCCCGGCTTGTAGTCGGCGAAGAAGTCCCACCAGGCGCGGTCTACCGAATTCGGGTCCTGGAGGTACTGCTGATAGATCTCGTCGACGAGCCACTCGTTCGGACCGAACGCGGCAGCGGGATTCTTGCCCGCTTGGTCTGCGTCGGTCGAGGCACTCGATGCGTTACTGGGGGACTGTGGCGACACGGCGGCAACCGCCCTCTTCCGCTTCACAAGGTTATGGACAGCGGGAATAAAGGCTACGCCTCCATGACCGAGAAGGTGAGGTCGGGCCCGTTCATCGTCGTGTAAGTCACATCGGAGGGCGCGTTTCGGGGCTTGAAATGGCGGGAAACAAGCGCGGTTGCACGGTTAAAGGGATGCGGCCAGCGCGACCCGGCGCGCACGCGACGCGGGCCTGTGGCTGATCACACGTGTCCGACTGCGCGGACGCCCGTGGATCTTGTGGCTCCGTCTCGAACTTTACGTCAACTTGGCGCAGAAGGTAGACCCGGAAGGGTGACAAGAATCCGGCAACCCCGCTCGGATTCGGCCACCCCGATCCTGCCGCCGTGCAGATCCACCGCCCAGCGGGCGATCGCCAGCCCGAGGCCGGTGCCGCCGTCGCTGCCGGGGCCGTGCGGACGGCTGACCGCACCCCGGTTGAACCGCTCGAAGACCCGGTGCCACTCCGAGCGCGGAATGCCCGGGCCCTCGTCCAGCACCTCCAGCTCCAGCGACTCCGCGCGCGCCCCGCGCCGCGCCCTGACCGTCACCCGGCCGTGCGGCGGGCTGTGCTTGACCGCGTTGTCGATCAGGTTCGCGACGACCTGGTGGATCCGCTCCGGGTCCGCGTGCGCGGTCAGTTCCGGCGGGGACACGTCGAGGTGCAGATGGACGTCCGCACGGGTGTGGCTGCCGGAGCCGGAGGCGATGTCCGCGCGCGCGGAGGCGACCATGTTGGCCTCCTTCAACACCCCGGACAGATACGGCCACACCTCGAACCGCCGCTGTTTCAGCGGGACGACGCCGTTGTCCAGCCGGGACAGGTCGAGCAGCGTCTCGACCAGCCGCCCCAGCCGCTCGGTCTGCTTCAGGGCCGTGCGCATGGTCTCGGGATCGGCCTCCGTGACGCCGTCCACGATGTTCTCCAGCACGGCGCGCAGCCCCGCGATGGGGGTGCGCAACTCGTGCGAGACGTTGGCGACCAGCTCCTTGCGCTGGCGGTCCTGGGCCTCCAGGTCGTCGGCCATGCGGTTGATGGTGACGGCCAGGTCGCCCAGTTCGTCCCAGCGGTTCTCGCGCACCCGGCGGGTGTAGTCGCCGTGCGAGATGGAGCGGGCCACCGCGTTCATCTCGTCCAGCGGGGCGGTGAGCGAGTGCGCCACGAACTGCGTTATCAGCAGGGTGGCGATCATCGAGAAGACCGTGATGAAGCGCAGCTCGGTCTCGGTGCGCATGGCGATCATCATCAGGCCGGTGGTGATCAGCACCGAGATGACGACCAGCGCGCCCAGCTTGGTCTTGATCGAGAACGGGCGTACGCCGCCCCAGGGCTCCCCGGGACTCCTCCGCGCGGCCGGCCGCCCCTCGCTCATGGCGTCGGCGTCTCCAGCGCGTAGCCCACGCCGTGCACGGTGCGGATCCGCTCGGCGCCGATCTTCCGGCGCAGCGCCTTGATGTGGCTGTCGACGGTCCGGGTGCCGGAGGCGTCCGCCCAGTCCCACACCTCGGCCAGCAGCTGCTCACGGGAGAGCACCGCGCGCGGGGTGTTCGCCAGGCACACCAGCAGGTCGAACTCGGTGGGCGTGAGGTGGACGTCCTCGCTGCGCACCCGGACCCGGCGCTGCGCGTGGTCGATCTCCAGCTCGCCGAGGCGCAGGATGCCGGTGCGCGGGGTGGCGGCCGCGATCGCGGCCCGCTCCACCCGGCGCAGCAGGACGTGCACGCGGGCGGCCAGCTCACGCATGGAGAAAGGCTTCGTCATGTAGTCGTCGGCGCCCACGCCGAGACCCACCAGCATGTCGGTCTCGTCGTCGCGCGCGGTGAGCATCAGTACCGGCACCGGCCGCTGGGCCTGTACCCGGCGGCAGACTTCCAGGCCGTCGAAGCCCGGCAGCATGATGTCGAGGATCAGCAGGTCGGGCTGCCAGGCCTCGGCGGTGTCGACGGCGGCCGGACCGTCACCGGCGGTCTGCACGAGGAACCCCTCGGCGCGCAGGCGGGCCGCGATGGCGTCGACGATCGTCGGGTCGTCCTCCACCACCAGGACCCGGCGCTGTGCGCCCGGGGTGGCCGCCGCCGTGCCGTTGTGGGAGGTGTGTGTCTGCTCCATCGCCCGCCCCTGAAGTGTGCTTTCCGGAATCCGTGGGGTGATCCCATGACTGCGATTGACGCTTGAATGATCGGCGTCAGGGGAGCAGCGTACGGGGAGTCACCGCAGCTCGGCTATTCAGGTCGGACGCCGAGGTGCACGACGTCGGGAACGCCCCGGGCAACGGGGATCTCTTCGGTACGCACATGCCGGAAACCGGCATTCCGCAAGGTTCCTTCAAATTCCGGGGAGGGTCTCGCCGACCACACGGCGAGCACCCCGCCCGGTCGCAACACCCGAGCGCAGCCTGCGAGTCCGTCCCCGGAGTACAGTCCCGCGTTGGCCTCCGTGACGGTCCAGCCGGGTCCGTTGTCGATGTCCAGGCACAGCGCGTCGAACATGGCGCACGTCTCTTTGACGTAATCGAGCAGATCCGCTTCGACGATCCGCGTCCGGGGATCCGCCAGCGCGCTGCCGGACACCTCGGACAGGGGTCCCGCGCGGTGCCAGTCGATGACCGCGCGCTCCCGCTCGACCACCGTGACCCGGCCCCAGCGGGGGTTGCCGCAGGCATGTGCGAGCGAGAATCCGACCCCGAGCCCGCCGATCAGGACCCGCGGGCCGGGGCGCCCGTCGAGGGCGTCCAGCGCCGCGTCGACCAGCAGCCGTTCCGAACGGCCGTCCGAAGTGTCCATCAGGAAGCAGCCGTTGGCGATGATCTGGAGCAGCGCCCCGTGCCGCCGCAGCACCACCTCGCCGTACGGGCCCTCGCGACGGTCCAGGACTTCGGGAATGTCGTAGACGGTGACCATCGGTCCATCCTGGCACTTCTCTGACGGATTGTTGACGGAATTACGGGCCCCGCGCCGCCGAAGGGGACGGCAGGGAGGGCGCCCCCACCCGTCCGGCGGGACGGCCGCCGGACGGGTGGGGCGCGGCTGCGGGTGTCTGACGGTGCCTGACGGGCGCGGTGCCGGACCGCCGCCCGGGCATGCGCCGGTCCGGCGCGGCGTTGTGCCCGGCGGGGTCCCTCCCTCGCCGTGATCGCTGACAGCGAACGCGCCCCGGGGAACAATGTGCTCCGCCCGAGCATTGAGTCGGCATAGCTCAACTTGACTGCCGAAGGGGAGATCATGGCTTCGACGTCCACACCGCTCACCCTGCCCGTGCTGCCGCTCGACGGCGAGGTCGTCCTGCCCGGGATGGTGGTTCCGCTGGACCTGAGCGACGCAGATGTCCGGGCGGCGGTGGAGGCCGCGCAGGCCGCCGCCCGGTCCACGGCCGGGAAGCCCAAGGTGCTGCTGGTGCCCCGGGTCGACGGCACGTACGCGAGCACGGGTGTTCTGGGCACCGTCGAGCAGGTCGGCCGGCTCGCCGACGGTGACCCGGGTGCCCTGATCCGGGGCCGGGGACGGGTGCGGATCGGTGCCGGGACCACCGGGCCGGGCGCCGCGCTGTGGGTCGAGGGGACCAGCCTCGACGAGAGCGTCCCGGACCCGGTGCCCGGGCACGTCGCCGAACTGGTCAAGGAGTACAAGGCGCTTGCCACCGCCTGGCTGAAGAAGCGCGGTGCCTGGCAGGTCGTCGACCGGGTGCAGGCCATCGACGACGTGTCCGCGCTCGCCGACAACTCGGGCTACTCGCCGTTCCTGACCCTCGACCAGAAGGTCGAGCTGCTGGAGACCGCCGACCCGGTCGCCCGCCTGAAGCTCGCCACCCAGCAGCTGCGCGACCACCTCGCCGAGCAGGACGTCGCCGAGACCATCGCCAAGGACGTCCAGGAGGGCGTCGACAAGCAGCAGCGGGAGTTCCTGCTGCGGCGGCAGCTGGAGGCCGTCCGCAAGGAGCTGCGCGAGCTGAACGGCGAGCAGGAGGGCGAGGAGTCGGACGACTACCGCGCCCGCGTCGAGGCCGCCGACCTGCCCGAGAAGGTGCGCGAGGCCGCGCTCAAGGAGGTCGACAAGCTGGAGCGGGCCTCCGACCAGTCGCCCGAGGGCTCATGGATCCGCACCTGGCTCGACACGGTGCTCGAACTGCCGTGGAACGAGCGGACCGAGGACGCCTACGACATCCAGGGCGCGAAGGCCGTGCTGGACGCCGAGCACGCCGGTCTGGAGGACGTGAAGGAGCGGATCACCGAGTATTTGGCGGTGCGCAAGCGGCGTGCCGAGCGCGGCCTCGGCGTCGTCGGCGGGCGGCGCGGCGGTGCCGTGCTCGCCCTGGTCGGACCGCCCGGCGTCGGCAAGACCAGCCTCGGTGAGTCCGTGGCGCACGCCATGGGGCGGAAGTTCGTCCGGGTCGCCCTGGGCGGCGTGCGCGACGAGGCCGAGATCCGCGGCCACCGGCGGACCTACGTCGGCGCCCTGCCCGGCCGGATCGTCCGCGCCGTCAAGGAGGCCGGGTCGATGAACCCGGTCGTGCTGCTCGACGAGATCGACAAGGTGGGGTCCGACTTCCGGGGCGACCCGGCCGCGGCCCTGCTGGAGGTCCTGGACCCGGCGCAGAACCACACCTTCCGCGACCACTACCTGGAAGTCGAACTCGACCTGTCCGACGTGGTCTTCCTCGCCACCGCCAACGTGCTGGAGGCCATCCCGGAAGCGCTGCTCGACCGGATGGAGCTGGTCCGCCTCGACGGCTACACCGAGGACGAGAAGGTCGTCATCGCCCGGGACCACCTGGTGCCGCGTCAGCTGGAGCGCGCCGGGCTGGACCGGGACGAGGTGACCCTCGACGAGAGCGCGCTGCGCAAGCTGGCCGGCGAGTACACGCGCGAGGCGGGCGTGCGCAACCTGGAGCGGTCCGTCGCCCGGCTGCTGCGCAAGGTGGCCGCCCAGCACGAACTGGGCCGGCGGGAGCTGCCGTTCACCGTCACCGATGAGCACCTGCGGGACCTGATCGGCCGGCCGCACCACGTCCCCGAGTCCGCCCAGGACCCGGCGGAGCGGCGCACCTCGGTGCCGGGTGTGGCCACCGGCCTCGCGGTCACGGGGGCGGGCGGTGACGTGCTGTACGTCGAGGCGTCGCTGGCCGACCCCGAGACGGGCGCGGCGGGCCTGACGCTGACGGGCCAGCTGGGCGACGTGATGAAGGAGAGCGCGCAGATCGCGCTGTCCTTCCTGCGCAGCCACGGCGCCGAGCTGGAGCTGCCGGTCGCCGACCTGAAGGACCGGGGCGTGCACATCCACTTCCCGGCGGGCGCGGTGCCGAAGGACGGCCCGAGCGCGGGCATCACCATGACGACCGCGCTGGCCTCGCTGCTCTCCGGGCGCCTGGTCCGCACGGACGTGGCGATGACCGGCGAGGTGTCGCTGACCGGCCGGGTGCTGCCCATCGGCGGGGTGAAGCAGAAGCTGCTCGCCGCGCACCGGGCGGGCGTCACCACCGTGATCATCCCCAAGCGCAACGAGCCCGACCTGGACGACGTCCCGGCCGAGGTGCTGGACAAGCTCGACGTCCGCACCGTCACCGACGTCCGCCAGGTCCTGGAGCTGGCGCTCGCGCCGGCCACGCACGGCGCGGTGCCGGAGGTCCCGGTCGCGGCGTGAGGCGCACCCGCGGTGTGGAGCCGGGGGCGGACGTGACCGGAGTGGAAGGCAAGGCCCGGGTCCCGTGGAGCCTCCGTTCTGGTGGTCGTCGCAACGTCCCGGTTCGGGGGATGCGATGGACGTCAAGACCCGGGAGCTGCGGACAGTAGTTCAGGGGTGGCGAGCACTTGGTGCGTGAGCGGGAGGCATACTCCCGGCTCACGCATCGGGGCCTGGCCTGAGCAACGAGGAGGCATGCCGCATCGTCGGCATCAACGAGAGGACCGGCCGGCGATGGCGTAACGGCCGCAGCGCCGACCGCAGGCAGAGGGCGGTACCACCGGTCGACACGGTGGTACCGCCTCCTGGTCTGTCCAGACAGCTGCGCGGGGATGACCGGATCCGCATCGCCGACCGGTTGCGGGATGAGCCGAAGCTCAGAAGTCGTCACCAGCAGGACCGGCTGAGCTGGTCAACAGGGACGGCCGAGGCAGCCTGGTTGTCATCAACGAGGCATCCGACTTGTCACAGGCGCTCATCCGGCAGTCTTTCTGTCACCAGAATCGAAGAGTCGCTGAACGGCCGGGATCTCCGCGCCCGGTATGTCTACGTCCGGTCGGATTCGCCTGTGGTGAGTGCCAGCGGTATCCGGGCGGCTGCGGGGAGGATCATCTCGTCGACGATTGCGGTGATCTCGGATTCGGTGACGCGGCCGGCGGCGATGTGCTGGCCGAGGACGAGTTGGGGACCGCTGCTCACCAGAAGGGGCGTGATCACCCGGTGGTCGATCTCGCCCCGGTCGGACGCAGCGCGGAACACGTCGGCGATCACTTCCTCGCCCGGTTGCACGAAGAGGGCCAGTACCTTCGCGTGGAGGTCGGGATGGCGTTCCGGCTGTGTCAGGAGCGACCGGAAGGCGCGTCCGGCTGTGGTGTCCAAAATGGCGACCAGACCGGTGAGTATCTCTATCAGGTCGGCTCGGAGTTCGCCGTTGTCGAGGCGCTGATGGATCACCGCGGCGGCGTCGAGGGAGGCCAGGGCGGCGAGGACGAGTTCGGTGGTGTTGGCCCAGCGGCGGTAGAGGGAGGCGTTTCCCGCCCCGGCGCGGGCCGCGACCTTCTCGAGGGAGAGGTCCGCGAAGCTCGTCTCCGCGATCTCCGCGAACGCCGCTGCGAATATCGCCTCTTCCAGGTCGCGGCCACGCCGTCGTGGCCGCTTGGGGGGCGCGGGTTCCGTGGACGGGTCGATCGGCTGGGGGTTCACGGCGCTCACCGGGTCATTTTGGCACGCTTCCCGGCGATCCAGACGGCCTCCACCTGGCGGGTGGCGGTGATGTCGGTGGTCGGGTCACCCTTCACCAGCAGCAGGTCGGCGCGCAAGCCGGGGGAGACGGTCCCGCGGTCGGTCAGACGCAGTGCCGTGGCAGCCTTGTTCGTCGCCGCTTGCAGCGCCTCGGTGCAGCTCAGGCCCGCTGAGACCAGGAGCGCGAGTTCCTCGTGCAGGGCGGTGCCGTGGGCCACGTGGAAGGGCATTCCGACGAACGGGTTCGCGTCGGTCCCGGCGATGATCGGTACCCCGGCGTCGTGCAACTGGCCCACCACGTCGCAGGCGACAGTGAACTGCGGGTCCGGTGCGGGCTGGCCGGCGGCGGGGATGGAGTCTTCGGCCGCAGCGGCCGTGCCGTCGTGCCGATCGGCGCCGAGGGCCTTGCTGGGGTCACCGCCGGCGTTGGCGGTGACCCCCCGCATCATGACCAGCGTCGGCGACACCATGGTTCCCTGCTGCAGCATGAGGGCCACCACATCGGGGTCGAGCAGGCGGTCCAGGGGGGTGTGGGTGATGACGTCCACTCCGGCGGTGACCGCACGGCGGAAGGCGTCAGCAGTGGTGGCGTGGGCAACGGTCAGCAGCCCGAGCTCGTGTGCGCCGGTCACCAGCGCGCTGATCGACTCGACGGGGAGCGCGGCGGGGACCTTGGCCGGGTCCTCGACGATGATCTTGATGAGGTCCGCGCCTTCGGCCACGCGGACCGACAGGTACCGGGCGGCGTCCTCGGGCGAGGTCACTACGCTGTCCGCCGGGAAGCCCATGACGGTGGACTGCCCACTGCCCGGTGCGGACGCCGCGCTTCCGGCACTGCGCAGGTCGGTGAGGGCAGGCAGTCCGCGCAGCTCGTCGACGAGGGAGGCCGGGTGGGTCCCCAGGTCGAAGGCGGTGGTGACACCGGCCGCGGCCATCGCCTCCAACTCGCTGAGGCCGGACAGGTGGATGTGGGTGTCGATGAGTCCCGGCAGCAGCACCTTGCCGTGTCCGTCCACCGTGTCGGCGTCGGTTCGATTCGCCGCGTCGGTGGAAGCAGGAGCTATCGCGCCGATCGCAGCTCCCTCGACGGTGACGTCCCTGGGCTCGGACAGCCCGCTCTCGGTCAGTACCCGCACGCCGGTGATCATGGTCATGATCAGCACCCCGCCTCTCATAGTGAAGAACTTTTTTCACTATAAACGAACGTTCTCGACTTGCTCGACGGTGGCCGTGAACACGTAGGCACCGCCGCGGTACCTGCCGAGGTCTTGCGGCGCAGCTGTGGAGCACGGGCGGCGGCGAACAACTGCGCACCCTCGCGACCCGTCAGGCTTTTCACTTCGCTGCCCGGCGCTGGGCCGGCTCGCCGCCTGATGGGCTGAACATGCTGGATGGAGGGCCACTGCTCGGCGAGCCGGACTGCGCTGGCACCTCGCCGCTGGAGGCAGCCCTGGAGCCGCTCGGGGGCGAGCCTGCCGGAACTGCCCAGATCGTTCGGAAAAAACCCCCGAGCCGCCGCCTTCTCAAACGACCCGGCATCCCACAGGCCAACGGCCACTCTGACAGGTGCGCTGCGACAGGACGCGGCGATCCACCCCGCACGCCGCCCGGCGGCCTCGGTGACAACTCGTTTGCCTTGCTGACAACTACCGTGCTGCGGCGCACGGGAGAAGGCCACGGTCCGGGCGGCAACCGCCGAGCTCGGCCGCAGCCCGTCCACCATCAGCCGCGAGCTCCGCCGCAACCGGCGTCAGGGCACAGGCCAGTACCGGCCCGCCGCCCAGGCCCGGGCCTTTGCCGTACTGGCAAGGGCGGCCGGGCGTTTTTAACCGGCATTCCGCACCACGTCAAGCCCCGAGTCCTCGGAACATGACCCGGATGGGCCGTTCCCGCCTACTGGAAGTGCGGGCCACACCGGAAACACCGGAAAACGAAAAGGCCCCCTCGGAAAGTAGGAGAGAACCATGACTCGCACGAACGAAAACAAGCAGGGCGCCCGTCAGAACCGCGGAAACCGTGTCGCGACATTCGTGGCCTCGGCGGTGGTGGCCGCCGGAGGGGTGATCGTCCCGGCGACCGCGGCCTCGGCGTCACCGATGCCCGACTCGACGGTCGTGAGCACGGTCACGGGCAAGGCCGAACACAACAAGCACAAGCACTGCAAGTGGCACAAGCACCACAAGAACGGTAAGTGGCACAAGCACTGCTGGGAGAAGCACGACCACCACAACCACGACCACAAGAACGAGCACCACAAGCACGACCACAAGAACGACCACCACAACCACGACCACAAGAAGGACGACCACAAGAAGGACGACCACAAGAAGGACGACCACAAGAAGGACGACGGCAAGGGCAAGGGCGGTGACGGCGGGGACGGCGGTCCCGGCGGTGTCCTCGGCGGCGACGGCGGCAAGGGCGGCAAGGGCAAGGACACCGGTGGCGACGGCGGTGACGGTGGCCCCGGCGGCGTCCAGGGCGGTGACGGCGGTGCCGGCGGGGAGGGCGGCGAGACCGGTGGGGACGGCGGTGACGGTGGCCCCGGCGGTGTTGCGGGCGGTGACGGCGGTGCCGGCGGGGACGGCGGCGAGACCGGCGGTGACGGCGGTGACGGCGGTGCCGGTGGGCTCGCGGGCGGTGACGGCGGCGACGGCGGCAACGGCGCGGACACGGGCGGTGACGGCGGCAACGGCGGTGCCGGCGGGCTCGTAGGCGGCGACGGCGGCGACGGCGGCGACGCTGAGTGACGCGGACGGCGGGGTGAGGGCCGGTTCGGCTCTCACCCCCGCCGCCGCGCCCCCCACCACCGAGGAGGAACCTCATGTCACGCAAGCTCGCGCGACGCCCGCTCGCCTGGACGGCGGCCGGTCTGGCCGTCGCCGCGGTCGTCATGGGCGCCCCGCGCTTCCTGCCGGACGCCGGGCCCGACGCCCGGCCCGCCGTCTCCGGGGCCGCTTCCGTCCCGGCCGGCTCCGCGGAATGCGGTGCGGGCGGTGACGGCGGCAGGGGAGGGGACGGCGGTTCGGACGGCCGCCCCGGGGAGCCCGGTGAACCCGGCCGGCCCGGCACCCGCGCATGCACCCGCTTCAGCGACCTGCCGGACAGACCGAAGGCGGAACTCACCGTGGCGGACAAGGTCCGGGTCGTTCTGGTCCTGCAGAACGGCGGCGCGACCGAGGCTCAGGTGGCCGGGAAATACGACATGCCGAAGAGCGAGGTCGCGTCCTGGCGAAAGGCGTACCTCGAAGGCGACTGGTCAGTACTGACAGGGAAGTAGCGCTCATGGAAAACACGGCCCGCACGAACACGCTGGTTGCGACAGCCGCCTCGATTCTCCTCGCCGTCGGCGGCGTACTGGTACCGGCGGGCGCGGCGTCCGCCGCTCCCGCCACGCATGGCCGGTTCCAGTCGGCGGCATTCGGTGACCACGAGAAGAAGAGCGGCGACAAGAAAGAACACAAGAAGAACCATCTGGAGAAAAAGCACCATAAGAAAAAGCACCATGAGAAGGAGCGCCAAAAGAAGAAGCGCCACGGGCACGACGACTACTGCCGCCCCGGCGACGGGGGGAACGGCGGCAACGGCGGCGACGGCACGGGCACCACCCCGCCCGTCTGCACCGAGCCGGGTCAGAGCGGCACCGGCGGCTCCGGTGGCCGCGGCGGCCGGGGCAAGTGCGGCGGCCGGGCCGGCCAGGGCGGCCGGGACGGCAACGGCGGCGGTGGCGGCGGCAACCACTGCCCCGACGGAGGCACCTACGGCGGGTCGGGAGACCCGGACCACAGGCCGGACCAGTCGGCACCCGAGAAGCCCGAGAAGCCCGAGAAGCCGGAGAGGCCCGAGTACCCGGAGCACCCGGAGCACCCGGAGTACCCCGGGACCGGCGACCACGCCGAGACCTCCCACGCCTCCGAGACCTCCCACACCTTCGACATCTCCGACACCTCCGACACCGCGGACACGTCGGACTCCACCGACACCCAGCCCGCACCCGAACCGGGCCCGCAGCCGCAGACCTCCGACGACGACTCCGTGATCGTCGACTGAATCCGACCCGACCCGACCCGACCCGACCCGATCCGACCCTCCCCGCCGGTCCCTCCCCGCCCCGCCGGTCCCTCCCGGCGGGGCGGCGGCGTGGCCCCCCGCCCCCCGAGCAGGGCCCTCGTCCCGGCCGCGGGGGTCCGGAGGCTGCCGTTGATCCACGCCTGCGAAATACTGACCGAGCCCCGGCGATCACGTCGGCGGCGACACATTTCACGACCAGGCAGATGGATCAGGGTGCTGACGTGCACGAGGGCGGAAACGACGACAGACGTCGGGGCGGAGCGGACGCGACGCGTGCGGGCGAGGACCAGGAGTTCCTGGCACTGGAGCGGGAGCTGACGGTGTTGCTGCGGCGGGCCCGCGCGAACCAGGGCGAGATGGCCCGCGAGGTCCACCCCGACCTGGAGCCGGCGGCGTACGGACTGCTGGTCCGCCTGGACGAGTGCGGCCGGCAGCGGGCCACCGAGCTGGCCGCCTACATCGGGGTCGGCAAGGCCACCGTGTCCCGCCAGCTACGGGCCCTGGAGGACCTGGGCCTGGTCGCCCGCGAACCCGACCCGGCGGACGGCCGCGCCTGGCTGGTGCACCTCACCGAGGAGGGGCGCACGCGGGTGCAACGGGTCCGGGAGGCCCGCCGCGCCCGGTACGTCAGCAAGCTCGCCCACTGGGACCGACGCGAGGTGGCCGAACTGGCCCGGCTGCTGCACCAGCTCAACTCCGAGATGGAGAAGTAGCGCGGGCCGGGTCACAGGTGCGCGTACACGGCCGTGGCGTCGTCGTGCGTCTTGCCCCGGCCCAGGTACGTCCGCTCCTCGCGATCGGCGGCCTCCAGCTCCCGTACCCGGTCGACCAGGGCCTGGGCGCCGTTCTTGCGGACGAAGGTGAACAGGTCCGTCCAGTCGCCCTCACGGAAGGTCTCCGTCCACCGGGTCGCGCCGTCCGTCAGGGCGGCCAGGGCCCGCACCCGGTCGCGCGGCAGCACCCCGGTCACCGCCCGCTCCGCCACCGAGGGGTCGGCGGCGGCGGTGAAGAAGCCGCCCTCCTTGTTCCGCACGGCGGCGTCGATCAGGGCGTCGGTGGCCAGGGTCGCCCGGGGCAGCCGGGCCAGGCGGTCGTCCAGCACGGGGGTGACCAGTCCGTCGGGGGCTTCCAGCAGCAGGGCCGAGTCGGAGAGGACCAGGTACTCGACGGTCTCCCGTGACCAGCGGGCGAGGGCCACGGTTGCCTGCGGAGTTCTCGGGTGAGAAAGGTCACAGGTTCCCGCATGGGTCTCGGCGGTACGCGCGATGGCGCGGGCCAGGGCGTCGGACAGGGGAACATCCGGGAGCGAAACGGTCAGTTCGGCCAGGGCACCCCCCAGGCGGGCGGTGAACCAGTGAACGGAATGCAGACAGCCGGTGCCATCTCTCGGCGGGGTCACTCCGTCCAGCACGACGAGGGAACCGCCCTGTCCGCAGGCGGGCAGTCCCACGCTGGCGAAGTCCTCGTTGGGACGGGCCGGGTCGCCCGGCCGGGAGACAAGTTCCGTGTGCATGCGGCCAGTCTGCACGAGCCCTTCACAGGGTCCTCGAAAGGGGGGCAACGGTCGCCGAATCACCGTACCGCCGCAGGTCAGGCGCCGGATTTGAGGGGGAATGGCGGACTCCGGGAAGGCGTGGCGGCGAATACTGCCAAAGCCCGCCGCCCACGTCCAACCGGCCCGCCGCGAGGGGCCGTCGCAATCGCCGCTGGAACTTGCCCGCCAACTCCCCTCCGGGGTTCACTCCTTCGGGTGACGGGTCGGGTGATGTGCGATGACTGACCACCGGCACTGGGAGGGTCGGGGACCGTACGTACCGGGTGGTGTGCACACCAGTTGACGGAACGTCACCCGGGCCCATGGGTACACGAGTCAGGAATGCGAGCACCGGTGCAGAAGACGCGGCCTCGGCGCACAGGCAAGAAGACGGCCTCCGAGGGGGGCGCGGAGCGCACCCCGGTCGGCAAGGGACGCCCGACCCACGTGCGCAACCGGCTCATCGTGGCCGTGGCGGTCGTGGCCGCCGCCATCGCCGGCGCGGGCACCCCCTCCGTGATCGCCGCCTCCGGGCAGCTGAGCGACAGCCAGGAACTGGTGACGCTGAGCGGGCGGACGCAGAACGCGCTGACGCTCGCCCACTCCCTGGCGGACGAGCGGGACGAGGTCACCTCCTACATCGCGGCCGGACGGCCCGAGTCCAAGGCGCCCTCCGAGCAGCGCGGCGCGCGCGTCGACCGGCAGGTCGAGGAGCTGCGCACCGACACCGGCACGCCGGCCGGGCTGCGCGCGGACCTGGAGGGCATCGCGACCGTGCGCCGGGCGGCGCTCACCGGGCAGAGCACCGCCCTCGAAGCGCACGAGGCCTACTCCGCCGCCATCGCCGACCTGCACCGGCTCGCCGAGGAGCTGGCCGAACAGCTTCCGCCCCGCGCGGGCTCCGGCGCCTACGCGCTCGCCGAACTCGACACCGCCGTCCAGCAGGCCGCCGCCACCCGGGGCCTGCTGCTGGCCGCGCTCAGCGTGCCCAGCAGCACCCAGACCGTCTACGACCCCGTCACCGGCCTGCCCACCGAGACCAGTGTCTCCTCCGAGGCCGACGGCCAGCAGCGCGACGCCCTCACCGCCGCCGCCCAGACGGCCCGGCTGCGCTCCGAGTCCGCGCTCGCCGACTTCCACGACACGGCCACCCAGGCCGCCCGCGGCACCTACGACTCCACGGTCACCGGCCCCGAGGTCAACTCCGCCGACGAGTACCTCGCCGCCCTCACCGACCAGCCCACCCTCTCCGACGAGGACCTCGGCACCGGCGCCGAGCGGCTGAACGCCGCCCTGACCGCCCGGATCGACCTGATGCGCGGCGTCGAGGCCTCCCTCTACGAGCGCCGCACCACCGCCCTGGAGCAGCTGCGCGACGACGACGTCACCGCGCTGGAGATCCAAATCGCGATCCTCGGCGCCCTGATGCTGCTCGCCGTCGGCGTCGCCACCGGCATGGCCCGCAGCCTCACCCGCCCGCTCGCCGTGCTGCGCCTCGGCTCCGCCCGGCTGGCCGCCGCGGAGAACCCGGCCGCCGAGGAACCGGTCAAGTTCACCGGCCGCAACGACGAGTTCGCCCAGGTCGTCCGCTCCGTCAACGCCCTGCACGCGCACGCCGCCGCCCTGCACGAGCGGATCACCACCCTGGAGTCCGACCGCAAGCACCTGGTCGGCCAGCGGCAGAAGATGGCCGACGCCCGCGAGGAGCTGCGCACCGAACTCGCCGACTCCGCCGCCCAGCTGGAGCGGCTGCGCGACAGCATCGGCGGCACCTTCGTCAACCTCGCGCTGCGCACGCTCGGCCTGGTCGAACGGCAGCTCGGCGTGATCGAGGGCCTGGAGGAGCGCGAGCAGGACCCCGAGCGGCTCGCCACCCTCTTCAAGCTCGACCACTTCGCCACCGTCATGCGCCGGCACAGCGAGAACCTGCTCGTGCTGGCCGGCACCGAGCACGTCCAGCAGCACGCGGGCTCGGTCCCGGTGGTCGACGTCGTACGGGCCGCGGTCAGCGAGATCGAGCGGTACGAGCGGGTGCGGATCACCGCGCTGCCGCCGCACGCGCACCTCGCCGGGTTCGCCGCGGACGACCTCTCCCACCTGCTCGCCGAACTCCTGGAGAACGCCACCTCGTTCTCCCCGCCCGACCTGCCCGTCGAGGTCTCCGGCTGGCTGCTGGAGAGCGGCGAGGTCATGCTCTCCGTCCAGGACGGGGGCATCGGGATGACCGACGAGCGGATGACCCGGCTCAACGCCCGGCTCACCGACTTCGACCCCGAGTCGCCGTACGACCAGGAGGGCGAGCACGGTCTCGGGCTCGGCCTGTACGTCGTCGCCCGGCTCGCCCACCGGCACGGGGTGCGCGTGCAGCTGCGCGAGCAGAAGCAGGGCGGCGTCGCGGCGGTCGTGGTGCTGCCCCAGTCGCTGCTCGCCGAGGCGCCGCAGACCGCCGTCCCGTCCCCGGCGCCCGCGTCGCTCGCCGACGGGCCGCAGTCCTTCTCGCTGCCCGGCGCGAACGCGGAGGCCAACTCCAACGTGCTGCCCGGCCGCTCCGACCAGGGCGACCCGCTGGTGGCGCTGGCGGAGCGGGCGGTCCGGGCACAGGAGTCGGCGGCCGCGCGGAACACCCCGGAGTCCCCGGCCGAGACCACCATGGAGCTGCTGCTCCCGGAGCAGCCGGACGACACCGACGGCGGCCACGCCACCGACCCGGCCGGCCGGCACCCGCACGGGCAGCACCCGGAGCCGCGGGCCGAGGAGCAGGGGGACCAGGGCTCCGGGACGCGGGCCGAGCCGGGCACGGCGACCGGGCGGGCCGAGACGCGCCCGGCCGCGGAGCCGGGTGCCGGGTCGGGTGCCACGACGGAGCGGGACCGGGAGCAGCCCGCCGGGCAGGGCGGCGCGGCGTCCACCGAGCCGGGCACGGCGACCGGGCCGGGCGCGGAGCCGTGGGCCGAGCCGGCCCCGACGCCGGCCGCGCCCCCCGTCCAGCACTCCGCCACCACCGCCCCCGACCCCTACGCCATCGGCCCCGACGCCCACGAGCGCACCCCCGACGAGGGGGCCGGGCCCGAGCCCGTCACCGACAAGGGGCTGCCCAAGCGCACGCCGAAGATCAACGCGCCCGCGGCGGCGCCCCGGCCGCGCACCGGATCCGTCGACGCCGAGGCCCTGCGCCGTCGTCTGGGCGGCTTCCGCCGGGGGGCGGAGGCCGGCCGGCGGGACGTCGAGTCGGAGATCGCCGAGCGGACGGGCGAGACGACGACCCCGTCCGCCCCGGCGCCGGACACGGCGGCCCGCGACCGGACGGCGCCCGGCGCCGTCGCCGCGCAGACCGCCCGCACACACGCACATGCCGAAGAATCCACGGGGGGCACCGTCGAGGAGGCAAGCAGTTGACCGCGCCCAGTACCTTCGGACTGAGCAGTGAGGCCCGCAACCTGCACTGGCTGCTGACGAACCTCGTCGAGGAGGTGCCCGGCATCCTCTCCGTCGCGGTGGTCTCCTCCGACGGACTGCTGCTGCTCTCGTCCGACCCCGGCCGCAACGCCCAGGCCCGTGAGACCGGCACCGGCCGGCCCAGCGGCCCGCGCGGCTCCTCCGCCGACCTCGCCACGCTCGTCTCCGGCATCGGCAGCCTCACCATCGGCGCCGCCAAGCTGCTGGCGTTCGGCGGGGTCAAGCACACCATGGTGGCGATGGACGAGGGCAGCCTGTTCGTGATGTCGATCAGCGACGGCTCGCTGCTCGGCGTGCACGGCTCCGCGGACTGCGACATGAGCGTGGTGGCCTACCACATGGCGCTCTTCGTGGGCCGTGCCGGCCACGTCCTGACCCCCCAACTCCGCAGCGAGCTGCGCAAGTCCCTGGAGTCCGAACCGACGGGGAGTGCCCGATGAGCAGTACGCCCGGTACGCCGCAGAAGCTCCCGGTACGCGGCGGCGAGCGCAAGCCCGCGCGCGTCCGCCCCTACTCGCTCACCGGTGGCCGTACCCGCTTCGGTCACGTGCTGCTGGTGGAGACGTTCGTGGCGGCGCTGGAGGCGCCCGAGGAGCGCAGGGAGCTGACGAACGGTTCCCTCAGGTCCACGGTCATGCCGGAGATGCGGGCCATCGTCGAACTGTGCCGCCGGATGCGCACGGTGGCCGAGATCGCCGCGCTGCTGAAGATGCCGCTCGGTGTGGTCCGCGTGCTGCTCAGCGACCTCGCGGACCAGGGAAAGATCCGTGTGTACGGAACGGGAACCGGTCATGGCACGGGCCGGCCGGACCGCGTTCTGCTGGAAAGGGTGCTGAGTGGACTCCGTCGTCTCTGACGCCGCCCCGGGCGTCTTCCCGCTCGTCGATCCCGACGAGAACCCCAGGTCCTGGCAGACGGACCGCACCCGTGCCCCCGTCGCGACCAAGATCGTGGTGGCGGGCGGCTTCGGCGTCGGCAAGACCACGCTGGTCACGTCCGTCTCGGAGATCACGCCGTTGCAGACCGAGGCGCTGATGACCGAGGCGAGCGAGGAGACCGACGACCTCACCGGGACGCCGGACAAGCGGACCACCACGGTGGCCATGGACTTCGGCCGCATCACGCTCGACGACGACCTGGTGCTCTACCTGTTCGGCACACCGGGCCAGCAGCGGTTCTGGTTCATGTGGGACGACCTGGTGCGCGGCGCGATCGGTGCCGTCGTGATGGCCGACACCCGCCGCCTGAAGGACTGTTTCCCCGCGCTCGACTACTTCGAGAGCTGCGGGCTGCCCTACGTCGTGGCCGTGAACCACTTCGACGGCAGCGAGCGCTTCGAACCCGATGACGTGCGGGAGGCGTTGACGATCCCGCGGCACATACCTGTAATGATCATGGATGCGCGCCGCCGGATCTCGGTCATCGAGACCCTTCTGTCCCTCGTGGGTCACGCGCTGGACGAAACACCCGAGTAGGAGTCGAAGCCCCGCATGCGGAAGATACTCGTCGTCGGAGCCGGCCAGTCCGGGCTCCAGCTCGCCCTCGGACTGCAGTCGCACGGGTACGAGGTCACCCTGATGTCGAACCGGACGGCGGACGAGATCCGCTCCGGCCGGGTCATGTCGACGCAGTGCATGTTCCACACGGCACTGCAGCACGAGCGTGACCTGCAGCTGAACTTCTGGGAGTCCCAGGCCCCGAGGATCGAGGGACTCGGCGTCTCGGTGGCGGCCCCCGGCTCGTTCGACCCGGGCCCCTCGCAGCGGGCGATCGACTGGGTGGGCAAGCTGGACGGGTACGCCCAGTCGGTGGACCAGCGGGTGAAGATGGCCGGCTGGATGGATGCCTTCGCGCAGCGCGGCGGCCAGCTGGTCGTCCACGGCGCTGCGGTCGGCGACCTCGACTACTTCTCCCGCGCCTACGACCTGGTGCTGGTCTCGGCGGGCAAGGGCGAGCTGGTGCAGATGTTCGCCCGCGACCCGGAGCGCTCCCCGTACGGCGAACCGCAGCGCGCCCTCGCCGTCGCCTACGTGCACGGCCTCGGCCCGCGCCCTGAGCACCCGGAGTTCGACGCGGTCCGCTGCAACCTGGTGCCCGGCGTCGGCGAGCTGTTCGTGATGCCGACGTTCACCACGTCCGGCCGCGCCGACATCCTGTTCTGGGAGGGCGTGCCCGGCGGCCCGCTGGACGTCTTCAACGGCGTCAAGGACCCCGCGGAGCACCTCTCCCTGACCCTGGACCTCATGGAGAAGTTCCTCCCGTGGGAGTACGCGCGGGCCACCGGGGTCGAACTGACCGACGCGGGTGGCACGCTCGCCGGCCGCTACGCCCCGACCGTCCGCAAGCCCGTCGGCCGGCTGCCCGGCGGCGGCCTGGTGCTCGGCGTCGCCGACGTGGTCGTCGCCAACGACCCGATCACCGGCCAGGGCTCCAACTCGGCCGCCAAGTGCGCCGCCGCCTACCTCGCCGCCATCCTGGAGCACGGCGACAAGCCGTTCGACGAGGCCTGGATGCAGCAGACGTTCGACCGCTACTGGGCCACCGCCCAGCACGTCACCAAGTGGACCAACGCCATGCTGGCCCCGCCGCCCGAGCACGTCCTCAACCTGATCGGTGCCGCCGGCCAGCTCCAGCCGGTCGCCGACCGCTTCGCCAACGGCTTCGACGACCCGTCCGACTTCGAGAACTTCTTCTACGAGCCGGAGAAGACCGGGGCGTATCTCGCCTCCGTGGCCTAGCGGGCGGCACTGATGCCGCGGCAGGCGACGTTCGCCCCGTCGCGACGCCCGGCACGCACGCTCGCCGCCGGCCGGAAGCCCGAGTACGTCCCGTACGAGGGCTTGCGCCGGCACGCCGAGAGCACGCACCGGACGCCGCTCCGCCACGGGCGAACGTTGCCTGCCGCGGCCCTAGGGAGCGGTCGGGCGCTCGTCCGGGCGTACGGCTCCCAGGACCGGGTTGGCCGCGAGGGGGGCGACCGTGATCTTCTCGCCGGTCCTGGGGGCGTGCACCACCTTGCCGTCACCCGCGTAGAGCGCCACGTGCGTGGCCTCGGGGAAGTAGACCACCAGGTCGCCGGGGCGCAGCTCGCTCAGCGGGATGCGGCGGAGCCGGGCCCACTGCTCCTGGCTGGTGCGGGGGATCGCGGCCCCGGCGTGGGCCCAGGCCCGGGAGGTCAGCCCGGAGCAGTCGTAGCGCTGCGGGCCCTCCGCGCCCCACTGGTAGGGCTTGCCCACCTGCCGCAGGGCGTAGCGCACCGCCCGGCTGCCCCGCGAGGACGGTTCGGCGTCGTCACCGAGCGCGCCGGAGGCGACCAGGTTTTGCTGCGCCCGGTCGACGCCGGCCCGCTCGAACCGCGCGAGCGCCGTCAGCTGCTCGGCGCTGAGCGAGGCGAGCAGTTCCTCGACCGCGTCGAGCCGTGCGCGCACCCTGTCCCGGTCCTTCCTGCGCCGCTCGGTGAGGACCTGCTGCCGGTCCAGCGCGGCCCGTGCCGCGCGAGCCAGCTCGCCGGCCCTGCGCTCGCTGCCCGTCAGCTGCCGCACCGTACTGGCCCGTTCCCGCGCGAGCCGGCCGATGACATGGCCCTGTTCGAGGGCGTGCTGCGGATCGCGGGCGAGCAGCAGCCGCAGGTACGGCGAGAGGTCGCTGCGGGCCTGGTACTGCTGGCGGGCGAGCCGGCCGGCCGCGCCCCGGCTGTCGTGCAGGGCGAGCCGGGCCCGGGCCAGCTCGGCGTCCAGCCGCCGGACGCCGGCGCGCTGCCGCCGCAGCCGCTCCTCGGTGGCGTTGTAGGCCTCGGTGGCCTTCTCGGCCTCCCGGTACAGCCGCTGGAGATCCGTCAGCAGCCCGGCGATCCGCCGCCCGGCGGGTGCGCCCGGCTCCGGTACGGCCGCCGCGGGCACGGCTGCGAGAACGGCATGGGCCGCCACGGTCGCCGTACACACCAGGCGCAGTAGCCTTCCTGACACGTCATCACCTCCGACGCGGGGCGGCGGGTCCGCTCCACTCGGCAGAAGATGTGACCGGCCCGCGCGCTCCCGCGCGCCGTTCGTCGGCGGGATGGCGCAACGAGGTCACCCGTCCGCGTCGTCCGGCTTGCCGTGCGGCGTGGCGTCCGGGCGGCGCCACGGCCACCCCGGCCGGCCGCCGCGCCGCTCGCCCGCGGGGTCGTGGACGTACTTCCAGCGCCGGGTGAGCCGGCCCTGGCCGCGGGAGACCCGGCGGTAGACGAGGACCGTCGGCGCACCGCCGTGCGGGTCCGGGACCGGGATGCGGTACGTCTTCGGCGGGTGGCCGGTCAGCCCGAGGAGCACGGGCAGGACGCGGCCGTCCATGGGCCCGCCCTCGAAGGGGGTGTCTTCGCTCTTCACCGCATCAGTCTCAGCCATCCGCCGAGGCCAGCGCCGCCACCACGGACGCGGTCTGCGGGTCGCGGGCGGCGGTGACCGACAGCACGGCGACGAACTGCTCCACCAGCCAGTCCCGCAGCTCGCCGAAGGGCGGCTGCTTGTCCTCGTCGAGCCAGATGAGGGAGGCCGCCTCGACCGCGGTGATCCACGTCCGGACGGTCATCCGCAGCCGGGGGCCCGGGTCGCCGACGCCGAGGTGGCGCATGATGTGCACGGCCGCGGCCCGCCGCACCCCGTCCACCATGGCGGTCGTGCGGGAGGTCTCGACCACGCTGCCGCCCTGGAGCAGGGCGCTGAAGCCGGCGTCGTGCTGGTCGACGAAGGTGAGGTAGCGGTCCAGCGCGCGGGAGAGCCGGGGCCGCAGCGGGCCCTCGTGCGGCTCGTCGAAGCAGAGCCGCAGCTCCTCGGCGGCGGAGCGGAGGGCGGCCTCGTACAGCTGCTGCTTGCCGCCCGGGAAGTACCGGTACACCAGGGGGCGCGAGACCCCGGCCGCCTCCGCCACGTCGTCCAGGGAGACGTCCTCGGGCGCGCGGTGGGCGAAGAGACCGAGTGCGGCGTCCAGCAGCTGGCTGCGGCGTTCCTCCACGCTGAGGCGGCGGTAGGCGGGGGTGGGCGCGGCGGGGGTCATGGGGGGCAGCGTAGTCGGCCGGACGCGGGTCGTACGGGGCAACCGGCCACGACGGAACCGCACTCGGGACGGCGCACCGTGCCCCTACGCCAGCAACCCGGAGGACTTCCAGAGCCGCCGTCCCGCGCCCCGCAGCACCCCGATGTCGTCCAGGAAGTCCGTCAGGCGCCTCGCGCCGGTCTGCATGACCTCCCGGCGGTGGGCGCTGGCCTTCACCTGGGCCATCGCCGCGCGCTTGTCCAGACCCACGTTGGTGTAGACCTCGGGGTTGACGAAGGCGACCGAGAAGACGCGGGCGAACTCCCCGGAGGTGACCCGCGTGAACTCCTGCGACCACTTCGGCGCGGTGGCCATCTGGCGGCGCAGCTCCTCACGGGCGTACCGCACGTGGCGGGCCTCCTCCACGACGTGGATGCGCGTGACCCCCCGGATCAGCGGCTGCACCCGCTCGTCGGGGAACGTCAGGCGCTGCATCCAGTCGAGCACCTCCTCGCCGAGCAGGGTGGCGGTGAAGGAGCCGGGCGTCGTCGAGACGGTCTTGAACAGGCGCCCGAGGTGCTGGTGGGTGCGGCTCACCGGGTACCAGGGGGTGTCGCCGCGGGATATCAGGCGGGCGAACATCTTCGAGTGCCGGCACTCGTCCTCGATCTCGGTCAGCGCGTAGCGCACGTGCGCGCTCGTCGCCGCCTTGTCGTAGACGTGCCGCACCAGCAGCTGGATCAGGATCAGCTCGAACCAGATGCCCAGCGAGGCGAGCGCCGCCAGCTCGTGCCGGGAGAGCAGGATCCGCTGCTCCTCGCTCATCCGCCGCCACATCGGCGTGTCGTACAGCGACACCAGCTCCGGGGGCCAGAACCACTTGCCGTCCTCGAAGGGCGCGTCCCAGTCCAGTTCCTGGTCCGGGTCGAAGGAGTGCCTGGCGGAGGAGGCCAGCAGGCGCTCGGCCACCTGCTCGCGGTCCTTGAGCAGGCCGAGCGCGTCGCGCAGCCCGTCCAGGGCTTCGGAGTCGGTGAGGGTCGTCATGCCCTTATAAGACTGCTTGTCAGCAAGCTCGTCAATCCCTGGCGCGCCACTTGTTGACTGCGCGTCTACTACGTGTGGGTCCGCGGACGCGTCCGGCCGGCAGCCCCCTGCCGTGAACGGCCGGCCGGGTATCGCGGTGGGACACGCGGAGCTCCGTGCGGCGCGGTCCTGAACAGCTCCGCCCCAGCGGAGGCCTTCGCCGTGATCAAGTCCCGCCGGCGGTGACAGCGCTCGTGATCAACGCGGCCGGACCGTGCTGGAGACGGGCGACGACCTGGGCGGGGTGGTGCGCGGGCGCGGTTTCCGTCATGACCGAACCGTAGTCGGCACCCGTGCGCGCGGTACCCCCCGTCTCACGACCTGAGCACGGCCCGCATCACCGCCCGGGCGATCGGTGCCGCCATGCCGCCCCCGCTGATGTCACGGCGGTGCGCCGCGGCGTCCTCCACCACCACCGCGACCGCGACCTTCGGCTCCAGGTCGTGATCGCCCTGCGCCCAGGAGACGAACCAGGCGTACGGCGTGCCCAGGTTGTCGACGCCGTGCTGGGCGGTGCCGGTCTTGCCGCCGACCGTCGCGCCGGGGATCGCGGCGTTGGTGCCGGTGCCGTGCTCGACCACGTTGCGCATCAGCTCCCGCAGCCGTGTGGCGGTCAAGGGGTGCATGGCCTGGCTGAGCGGGCGGGCACCGGCCGTGAAGACCGTGCCGCCGCGACTGGTGGTGATCCGCTCCACCAGGTACGGCTGGCGCAGCTGGCCGCCGTTGGCGACCGCCGCCGACACCATCGCCATCTGCAGCGGCGTGGCCCGGGTGTTGTACTGCCCGATCGAGGACAGGGCCAGCTGCGCCCGGTCGACCGAGGTGTCGAAGGTGCTGTGCGCCACCGGGAACGGGACGCGCAGCCGGGTGTCGTTGAAACCGAACGCGTGGGCCGTGGCCGCCATCGCCGTCACCCCGACGTCCACGCCCAGCTTGGCGAAGACCGTGTTGCAGGACCGCTCGAAGGCCTGCCGCAGCGAGGCGTTCCGGCAGCCCGCGGACTCGTTGCGCAGGGCCGTGACGGTGCCGGGCAGGGTGTACGGGTCGGGAGAACGGGTCGGCTCGTCCAGGTCCGTGATCACCCCGGCGTCCAGCGCGGCCGCCGCGGTGACCACCTTGAACGTCGAACCCGGCGGATACGTCTGCCGCACCGCCCGGTTCAGCATCGGCTTGTCCGGGTCCTCGTTCAGCCCGAGCCAGGACCGCAGCACCGCCGGCCCGTTCCCCGACAGCGCCTCCGGGTCGTACGACGGGGTGGAGACCAGCGCCAGGATCCGTCCGGTCGCCGGTTCGATCGCCGCGACCGCGCCCTTGCGGTGGCCCAGCCCGCGGAACGCCGCCTGCTGCGCGGCCGCGTCGAGGGTGGTGACGACGTCGCCGCCCGGGGTGCGGGCCCGGGTGACGTCGTGCCACAGGGGCAACGGCGAGAGCGCCGGGTCGGTGCCGGACAGCACGCCGTCCTCGGCGTGCTCCAGGAACGTGGTGCCGTACACCTGCGACGCGAAGCCGGTCACCGGGGCGTACAACGGGCCGTGCCGGTAGGTGCGTTCGTAGCGCAGGTGCTCGCCGGTGTCCTTGGAACCGGTGACCGGCCGGCCGCCGACCAGGATGTCGCCGCGCGGCTGGGCGTAACGGGTGATGTCCGGGCGGCGGTTGGCCGGGTTGCCGTCGTAGGCGCGGGCCTGCACGATCTGGATGCGGGCCGCGTTGACCAGGAGCGCGGCCAGCAGCAGGGCGCAGAAGGCGGCGGCGCAGCGGATGTGGCGGGTCACGGGGCGACCTGCCCGTCGTACTCCCTGCGGGCCGAGTGGCTGACCCGGATCAGCAGGGCCACGATGGCCCAGTTGGTGACCACCGAGGAGCCGCCCTGCGCCAGGAACGGCATCGCCATGCCGGTCAGCGGGATCAGGCCGGTCACCCCGCCCGCGATGACGAAGACCTGCAAGGCCACGATCGTGGCGAGGCCCACCGCGAGCAGCCGGCCGAACGGGTCGCGCAGGGCGAGGCCCGCCCGGTAGCCGCGTTCGACCAGCAGTCCGTAGAGCAGGAAGATCGCGGAGAGGCCGGCCAGGCCCAGTTCCTCGCCCGCGGTGGCCAGGATGAAGTCCGACCTGGTGGCGAAGCCGATCAGGGTGGAGTGGCCGAGGCCCAGACCGGTGCCGAGGACGCCGCCCGCCGCGAACGCGAACAGCGACTGCGCGAGCTGGTTGGCGCCCCGGCCCGCCTCGATGGAGGCGAACGGGTGCAGCCAGTCCTGGATCCGGGCGGCCACGTGCGGCTCCGTCCGGCCGACGGCGACCGCGCCGAGCGTCGCCAGCAGCAGGCCGACGGCGATCCAGCCGGTGCGGCCGGTGGCGACGTACAGCATGACGACGAACAGGCCGAAGAACAGCAGCGAGGTGCCGAGGTCGCGCTCCAGCACCAGGACGCCCACGCTGACCAGCCAGATGGCGACGATCGGGCCGAGCACCCGGCCGGTGGGCAGCTGGAGCCGCCAGACGCGGCGGCCGGCGTGGGCCAGCGCGCCGCGGTTCGCGGCCAGGTAGGCGGCGAAGAACACCGCCAGCAGCACCTTCGCGAACTCGCCCGGCTGGATGGAGAACCCGGCGATCCGGATCCAGATCCGGGCGCCGTTCACGGCCGGGAAGAAGATCGGCAGGGTGAGCAGCACCAGCGCGGCGGCGACGCACACGTAGGCGTACCGCTGGAGCACGCGGTGGTCGCGCAGGGCGGCGACGACGTACGCGAACAGGGTGACGCCCAGCGCCGACCAGACCAGCTGGGCGGGGGCCGCCCGGTCGCCCGGCGTCTCCAGGTCCAGCCGGTAGATCAGCACCAGGCCCAGGCCGTTGAGCAGCACACCGATGGGCAGCAGCAGCGGATCGGCGTACGGCGCGCGCAGCCGGACCGCGAGGTGCGCGAGCAGCGCGAGGACGCCGAGCCCGGCGCCGTAGCCCGCGGCGCCGGGCGGGACCGCGCCGGTGCGGGCGAGGCCGACAGCGCAGTAGCCGTACACCGGGAGGAGTACGGCTACGACGGTGAGGGCCAGTCCGACGCCGCCGCGCCGGGGGAGACGGACCGCGGGGGCGGGCGGGTCCGCCGTCACGGTGGTTCCGGTTGCGGCCTTCGTCATGTCCGGAACCTACCGAAAGGGTGCGGCTTGCGTGCCGTGGGCCTCAGCACCAGCGTGGCGCGGGCCCGACGTTGTCGATGTAGCGGGCCGGGCCCCAGGCCCAGGTGCGGCCCCTGACCAGGTACCACAGGGGGTTGCCCTGCACCCGCTGCCCCGGCGTCTTGCAGAAGATCCGCAGGATGTCGCCCCGCTCGACCCGGCCGATGGCCCGGCTGCGCTGGGTGGGGGAGGAGCGCAGGGCCAGGGTGCGGGCGGTCACGACGCCTTCGTAGCGGGCGCCCTGGCCCTCGCCGACGAAGTCGTCGTTGACGCCGTCGTCGATGCCGTCCTCGAAGTCGCCGTCCTCGAAGTCGTCGTCGACGTCGTCTTCGGGGTACCAGTCGTCGCCGTTCCCGCCGCCTTCGTTGTCGTCGTCGTCACCGTCGCCGCCGAAGTCGCCCCAGCCGCCGTTGCCGTTCCCGCCGTTGCCGTTGCCGTTTCCGCCGCCGTTTCCGCCGCCGTTTCCGCCGTTGCCGTTTCCGCCGAAGCCGTTCCCGCCGTTGCCGTTGCCGTTTCCGCCGAAGCCGTTGCCATTGCCGCCGTGGCCGTTTCCGCCGTTTCCGCCGAAGCCGTTCCCGCCGCCGTTGCCGAAGCCGTTGTGGCCCCCGTGGCCGTTCCCCCCGGCGAAGACGTCGACGCCGTCGCCCGCGAACACGTCGACGCGGCCGTCGCCGCCGAAGCCGTTGCCGCCCCGGTTGCCGTTGCCCGCGTGGACGTCGACGCGCCCGTTGCCCGCGTAGACGTCGACGCGGCCGTTGCCGCCGAAGCTGGGGTGGGGTGCGTAGCCGAAGCCGGGCACGATGCCGAAGCCGGGGGAGAGGCCGAAACCCGGGGCGACGCCGAAACCCGGGGCGACGCCGAAACCCGGGGCGACGCCGACGCCCGGGACGGGCACGGGCACCGGCGCGGGGGGGACGGCGCCGGTGCCGGCCTCGCCGCCGGGCGCGGGGACGGTGCCGGTACCGGAGCCGGCGTCGGTGGTGCCGCCCCAGAGGCCGCCGGCGCAGGCCGGGGAGATCGCCACCGCGGCGGCCAGGGCACCTGCGGCCGCCGTCACGACGAGACGGGTGCGGGGTGTGCGCAGGGACATGGGGAGAACCTCCCGTGAGGGGCGGGGCGAAGCTGACTAATCGCCACATTAGGAGCGGCCTGCGCGAGGCGCCCGTCACAGTGCGCCATCGGGGAGGGTCACTCCCCGTCCGCGGTGCGACCGTCCCGCGGGGCCTGAGGCACGGTCAGGCGTGCCACCGCCCCGCCGCCCGGCGCGTTGCCGAACTCCAGCCGGGCGCCCGGTACCTCCGCCTGGCCCGGCGCGATGGCCAGCCCCGGGCGTGGCCCGTCGCCCCGGCGCGATGGTCAGCCCCTGGCCGTGGCCCGTCGCCCCGCCCTCGGTGCGGAACCGCCGCGGCCCGTGCCGCACCAGGTACTCCGGACAGCCCGCCCCGTGGTCCCGCACGGTCACCACCGGCCCGTCCACCGTCGGACGACGAGGGGCCGCCCGTGCTCGTGCGCGTTGGCGACGAGGTTGCCGAGCACCCGCTCCAGCCGCCGCCGGCCGGTCTCCCCCCGCGCGTCTGGGACGACCCGCTCCGCCGTGTTCGTGCCGGACGCCCGGACGGCCCGCGTCGCCGTGTTCGTGCCGGAGGCCGGACGGCCCGCTGCGGGGGCCGGTGGGGGCGGCCGCCCGGTGCCGGACGGCTCACTCCGCGAGCTCCTCCAGGATCCGCGCGGTGGGCAGCCCCGTGCGCAGGTACTCCACGAACAGCTGGTTGTGCAGCGCCCACGGTGAGCGGCGGGCGCGGATCAGCCGGATCGCCGCTTCGGCGGTGCGGCCCCGGCGGACGAGGGCGTGCGCGACGACCAGCCCCGAGCGGTTGTAGCCGTGGTAGCAGCGGACCAGCACCCGGCGGCCGCCCTCCAGCGCCTCGCAGGCGGCCTCGGCCAGCCGGATCACCCCGGCCAGCTGGGTGCCGTCGAGCGGGCCGTCCGGGATCGGCCAGACCTGGTGGTCGACGCCCGGGTCGGGGCCGTGACCGGGCAGCCGCAGCAGCGTCTGGACGAGATCGAACTCGTCCCGCACGACGGCGGGCTCCAGACGCCCCGGACGGCCCGCGAACTCGTGCCCGCCCATCCACAGACCGGGCACGATCTCGTTCCAGGGCATGTCCGGGGCCGGTACATCGGGTCGTCTCCCGTGGGTACGCACCGGCGCCTCCCCGGCCGCCGCGCGGCGGCCCGTCCCCACCGCTCTCCACGGTAGCCGGGTTCTTGCCCCCGGAGCACCCCGCCTGTTCCCATGGTCAGGAGGTGATGTGCATGAGCGGACTGCGCGTCGTCCCGGCCTGGCGACACGGCCGGGAACGGCTCTACGTCTGCCTCACGGACGGCAGGAACATCGCCTGGTACGACCGTGAGGCGGCCCGGGTCAACCTGCTGGGCGAGGACCGCGGGGACGAGGTCCTGGAAGCCCTCCGCCCCTTCCTCACCGGCCCCGTCACGGTCGGCCCGCCCCCGGTCCCGACCCCCGCGGAGCTCGCCCGGCTGAGCCTGCACCCCGACGACGACCTGGCCCCCAACCGTCCCGGCGAGGCCCTCCTGGTCGCCCTGGACCGGGACCCGGGCGGACCGCTGCCCCGGCTCCGCGCCGATCCCCGGCGCCACGCGCTGGAGGCCGAGCAGACGGTGGGGGAGGCGCTGGACCGGATGGACGGCGCGGGCTGGCACACCCTGCACTCGGTGCCGCTGCCCGGCGGCGACCGGGTCCACCACCTGCTGATCGGCCCCGGCGGCCTGTTCGCCGTGCACGCCCTGTACGCCCGCAGGCAGCGCGTCGTGATCGCCGACCCGGTGGTCGCGCTGGGACGGCGGGAGGGACGCCCGCTGCTGCGCCGGATCCGCGCGGACGCCGACCGCGCCTCGTACGCCCTGACCGCCGAGGTGCGGCCGGTCCTCGCCCTGGTCGGCCCGTCCCGGATCTCGGTCCCCGGCCCGGTCCCCGAGGTCCGGGTGCTCCAGGACACCGACCTCGGCGGCCTGGTCCGGCTCGGCGGCGTCCTCAAACCGGCGGACGTGGCGGCCCTGCACGCCGCGGCACGGGACCGGAACACCTGGGCCAGGGTCTAGTCTCCGGTGCCGCGGCAGGCGGGGCTCGCGACGCCTGGCACCGCGCCTCGCCGCGCCGCGGGCCGGTCCCTCACGGCACCGGGCCGGCCCGCCCCTCGTCGAGCAGCGGTGCCAGCACGTCGCCGTAGTCCTGCACGCGGGGGGCGATGTCAGCCGCCCGGAACACGAGCTGGCCGGCGTCCCGGCAGGCCTCGACCTCCGCCCAGGTCACCGGGGCCGACACGGTCGGTGCCGGCCGTGCCCGCAGGGTGTACGGGGCCGCCGTCGTCTTGCGCGCGGCGTTCTGGCTCCAGTCGACGAACACCTTGCCGGGGCGCAGGCTGCGCGTCATCCGGTGGACGACCAGCCGGGGCAGCACCCGCTCCGCCTCCACCGCCAGCCCCTTGGCGTACTCCGTCACCCGCTCGGAGGGCGTGGGCGCGACCGCCGCCAGCAGGTGCAGCCCCTTGGAGCCGGAGGTCTTCGGGTACGCCTCGATCCCGTCCGCCGCCAGCCGCTCGCGCAGCCACAGCGCGACCTCGCAGCAGTGCACGACGGTCGCCGGCGCTCCCGGGTCGAGATCGAGGACCATCCGGTCCGCGACCTCCGGCGCGGAGACCACCCATTGGTGGGTGTGGAACTCGGCCACCTGGTTCGCCGCCCACATCAGACTGGCCAGGTCCTGCACCAGCACCATCCGGGCCGGCCCCTCGGACCGGGGCACCTCGGCGGTGGTGACCCAGCCGGGCGTGCCCGGTGGCACGTTCTTGGTGAAGAACAGCTGGCCGTCCGGGCCGTCCGGATAGCGCAGAAAGGACACCGGCCGGTCCCGCAGATGGGGCAGCAGCACGTCGGCGGTCGTCGCGTAGTAGTGCAGCAACTCGCCCTTGGTGAAGCCGGTCGCCGGATGCAGCACCTTCTCCAGGTTGCTGAGCGCGACCCGCCGCCCCTCCACCTCTGTGATCGGCGTCATACGATGAGAATCACACGAAAACCGTGAAAATCGTATGAAGCATGCTGATGCTGTCTCGAAAGGTGCTGAATGTGCGATCCATCTGGAACGGCGCCATCTCGTTCGGCCTGGTCAGCATCCCGATCAAGCTGGTGAACGCCACCGAGAGCCACTCGATCTCGTTCCGCCAGATCCACACCGAGGACGGCGGCCGGATCCGCTACCGCAAGTTCTGCGAGCTGGAGGACCGCGAGGTCACCGGGACGGAGATCGGCAAGGGGTACGAGGACGCGGACGGCTCGATCATCCCGATCAGCGACGAGGACCTGGCCCAGCTGCCGATCCCGACCGCCCGGACGATCGAGATCGTGGCCTTCGTGCCGGGCGACCGGATCGATCCGCTCCAGATGGACGCGGCGTACTACCTCGCGGCGAGCGGTGCCCCCGCCGCCAAGCCGTACACCCTGCTGCGCGAGGCGCTCAAGCGCAGCAACAAGGTCGCCATCGCCAAGTTCGCGCTGCGCGGCCGGGAGCGGCTGGGGATGCTGCGGGTGGTCGGTGACGCCATCGCCATGCACGGGCTGCTCTGGCCGGACGAGGTCCGCGCGCCCGAGGGCGTCGCACCCGACACCCACGTCACCGTCCGCGACAAGGAACTCGATCTCGCGGACGCCCTGATGGACACCCTCGGCGAGGTCGACCTCCAGGACCTTCACGACGAGTACCGCGAGGCCGTCGAGGAGGTCATCGCCGCCAAGGCGGCCGGCGAGGCGCTCCCCGAGGCCCCCGCGCCCGCGACGGGCGGCAAGGTGCTCGACCTGATGGCGGCCCTGGAGGGCAGCGTGCGCGCGGCCCGGGAGTCCCGCGGCGAGGCCCCGGCCGAGGAGGCCCGGGTCAGCCCGCTCGCCCAGCGCGCGGCCGGCCGCGCCACGCCCAAGGAACCGGCCGGCAAGAAGTCCACCGCGAAGAAGGCGGCCGCCAAGAAGACCACCGCGTCCACGTCCGCGTCCGCGAAGAAGACGGCGTCCAAGTCCGCGCAGGGGACGAAGAAGGCGGCGGCCTCCAAGAGCACGGCGAAGAAGACGCCCACGAAGAAGGCGGCATCCCGCAAGCGCTCGGCCTGAACGCGCTCGGCCGGGCCGGCCCCGAACGGTGCCGACGCGCCGGGTTCCCGTACCGGCAGCGGTCCTGCCGCCGCGGGCGGTCGCGGGGCTCAGCCCCGTCGTTCCGTCGGTGCCTCGCGGGGGGCCGTCAGCGCGGCCAGTTCCTCCGCCGTGCGCGGGCCGGGGGGCGGGCCGGCCGGCAGGCCGTGGACGCGCAGCAGTTCCGCCGCCGCGACGCCCCACGGCAGGCGCAGCCCCGCCTCCCGCAGCAGTTCCGTACGGGCCAGCTGCCCGGACGCGGGGCCGGTGCGGACACCGGACGGGGTGAGCAGCGCCGCGTCGTCGGCCCAGCGCAGCGCCAGGTCGACGTCGTGCGTGGCCATCACCACCGTCGTGCCGCTCGCGCGCAGCCCGTCCAGGGTGGCCAGCAGCCGTTCCTGGCCGTCGGGGTCCAGCCCGGCGGTCGGCTCGTCGAGGATCAGCACCCGCGGCCGCATGGCGACGGCACCCGCGATGGCGGTCCGCTTGCGCTGCCCGTACGACAGCAGGTGCGTGGGCCGGTCGGCCAGCCGGGCGATGTCCAGCGCGGTCAGCGCCTCCTCGACCCGGGCCCGCACCTCGCCGTCCGCCAGCCCGAGGTTCAGCGGCCCGAACGACACGTCCTGCGCCACCGAGGCGGCGAACAGCTGGTCGTCCGGGTCCTGCACCACCAGCTGGACGGTGGTCCGCAACCGGGTCAGCCCCTTCCGGTCGTACGACACCGGCGCGCCCTCCACCGTCACCCGCCCGGCGCCCGGCCGAAGCCCCCCGCTGAGCAGCCGCATCAACGTGGTCTTGCCGCTGCCGTTGCGGCCGAGCAGCGCCAGCGCACGCCCCTCGCGCACCTCGAAGTCGAGGCCGGTGAGCACGGCCGGGCCGTCCTCGTAGGCGAAGGACACGCCCCGCAGGGCGACCAGGGCGGCGGCGTCGCTCATGACAGCGGCCTTTCGAGGACGTGGGTGAGGACGGCCAGCGCCGCGAGCAGCGCGACACTCACCGCCGTGAACGGCACCGAGACACGGGCCTCGGGCACCAGGACGCGCAAGGTGCCGTCGTAACCGCGCCCGGCGAGCCCGGCCTGGAGCCGCGCCGCCCGGTCGAAGGCCCGTACGAAGGCGGTGGCGCCGAGCCCGGCCAGCGACCGCCACCGGGCGGCCCGCGTGGTGTGTCCGAGCCGGGCCGCCTGGGCGTCGTGGATCCGGCGCACCGCGTCCAGGAGCAGGAAGCTCATGCGGTACGTCACCAGGGCCACGTCGACCACCGGCGCGGGCACGCCGGCCCGCACCAGACGGGGCAGCAGGTCGGACACGGGCGTGGTGAACGCGAAGAGCAGCACGCCCAGGGAGGCGGCCGAGGTGCGCAGCAGCAGCTCCCCGGCGCGCCCCGCCCCGCCGTCCGCGAGCCCGACGAACCCGTCCGGGCCGCCGACCCGCACCAGCAGCGGCAGCGCGCCGGTGACGCAGAAGCCCAGCGGCACCCGGTAGGCCCGCCACAGCCGGCGCCCCGGCACACCCGCCGGACCCAGCAGCAGGGCCAGCGTCGTCACCAGCACCAGCGCGGCCCCCGGCCAGGGCGGCAACGAGATAGCCAGCACGGTCAGCCCCAGGGCGAGCACGGCCTTGTCCACGGGGTGGCGGCGGCGCCAGCGACTGCTGTGCGCCGCCGCGTCGATCGGCAGCACGAGGCTCAGGCCCCCTCGGCCCCGTCGCGCCCCGGCTCCCGCACGGCACCCTGCCGTTCCTGGGCCGGGGCCGACCCCCGCTGTTCTTGTTCTTGTTCCTGTTCCTGTTCTGGTTGCTGTGCCTGTGCCTGTGCCAGCGCCGCGCCCTGGCGGCGTCCGCGGCGCACCCCGAAGTAGTAGGCGAGCGCGCCCGCGCCCACCGCCGCCTGGAGGGCGAACAGACCGGACTCGATCTCCCCGGAGGGCGGCTCGTACAGCGGCGAGAACCACGGCTCGTAGTCCGGGTCCAGTTCGGTGATCGCCGTCTCCGCCTCGGTGTCGGAGCCGGTGAACGGCTTCTCCTTGTGGTCGCCGAGCCCCAGCACCAGCGGCAGCACGGCCAGGGCGGCGACGGCGGACACCAGCAGCAGGTTGATCTTCGTGCCGCGCTTCATCGGGCCACCGCCTCGGTGCCGGTTCCGTCCGTGCCGGTGCCCTCGGTGCCCTCGGTGCCGGTTCCGTCCGTGCCGGTTCCGTCCGTGCCCGGTCCCCCCGTGCCGGTGCCCTCCGGGTCGGGCTTCCGGCCGGGCAGTACGCCCAGCCGGCTCAGCTCACCCTTGCTGGACTGCACGAGCAGCCGCATCACCAGCACCGTGAGCAGCCCCTCGCTCACCGCGAGCGGGATCTGCGTGACCGCGAAGACGGCGCCGAACGTGCCGAGCGCGCCGAGGAATCCGCTGCCGGGGTCGGGGAAGGCGAGCGCCAGCTGGACGCTGGTGACGCAGTAGGTGGACAGGTCGGCGACGAACGCGCCGCAGAACACGGCGACCATCAGCGGCACGTCGAACCGCCGCAGCAGCCGGTAGGTCCCGTACCCGGCCCAGGGGCCGGCGATCGCCATCGAGAAGACGTTGGCGCCCAGGGTGGTCAGCCCGCCGTGGGCCAGCAGCAGCGCCTGGAACAGCAGGGTGATGGTGCCCAGCACCGCCATCACCGGCGGCCGGAACAGGATGGCGCCCAGGCCCGTGCCGGTGGGATGCGAGCAGCTCCCGGTCACGGACGGCAGCTTCAGCGCCGACAGGACGAAGGTGAAGGCGCCCGAGGCGCCGAGGAGCAGGGTGCTCTCGGGATGCTCCCTGACCTCACGGGTGAGGGACCGTACTCCGTGGACGACGAACGGCGCGGACGCGGCACCCCAGGCGATCGCGTGCGCCGGAGGCAGAAAACCCTCGGCTATGTGCATGGCTCGAACAGACCCTCTCCAGCACCTCGTGGATGGTGTACATCGCGCCTCGGCCGGTCTCCTGGCTGACGGGTGACACCGCCCGTGCTCCGCCTTCCCGGGTCCGAGGACCCAGTGGCTGCCCGTGAGGGCCGGAGCCGGACTTCCCGATCACAGTGGCGAGGGCCGCACCGGCATCACACCGGATTTCCCGTTCACCAAGGCGTGGTGACAGTAGTGCGCCCGCGGGGGTGGTGACAAGCGGCGCATCGGGGCGCGAACGCGCTGGTCACACGGCGCACCCGGCGGACGCCCCGTGTTTCCGGGCCCCGCAGCGGCGGCCCTCCACCGGCCCACGGCGGCGAAGTCGCTCCCGCCGGGCCGCCGCCGGGCCGCCGCGGTCCCCCACTCGGTGCACATCGGTTCGTACAGGGGGAGTGAAGGATGGACCACCCGACGTACACCCACCCGTGCCGTCGCGACCGCCCGGCCCGCCGCCCCGCCTCCGGCGCCGCGACCCGCCGGCCGTCGCCCTCGGCAACGCCTCCCTGCTGGGCGTCGGCCACCTGCTGACCGGGCGCCGCGGACTCGCCGCCACCGCGGCGCCGGGTACGGCCGTACCCGCCTGGGCGCTCGCCTCCACCGCCTGGTGGGGCCGCGAGACGGCCGCCCTGGTCCGGTGGGCGGCGGTGGTCGCCCACGGCTGGTTCGTGGCGAGCCGCGGCACTGCCCGCGCCGCCTCGCGCGGGCGGCGCCCGGTGGCGCTCGGCGTCACCCGGCCGGTGCTGCCGGCGGCCGGGCTGCCGCGGTACGACGCCGCGCGCATCGCGGAGAGCGTCGGCGAGGCCCGCGACCGGGGCGACTGCGCCGGGTTGTGCGACGCGCAGGACGGGGTCCGGGCCGGGCATCGCCTGGCCGACGCCCCGTCGGGCGCCCGGGGCGACGAGGCGGTCGAGGACGGCCGGCGGCTGGAGACGGCCGGCGTCCTGCTGGACAGCGGACCGCGCGGCGACACCGAGGCGTCGGAGAAGGGCTTCGGCATCCTCGCCGAGGTGCTCCCCGAGCCCGGCAACGAACGCACCGCCCGCGCCGTCCTGGACGGATTCCTCGCCAAGGCCTGCCCACCGACAGCCCCCGCGGCCGGGTGGCTGGTGGGGAGGTCACGGCGTCCCCGGGAACGCGGGCACCGGACCGGCTCCGGTGGGAGGATGGAGTCCGCCGATTCGCCTGAGGGGGTTTCACATGAGTCGGACCGTGCGTTGGCTGCTGCTGGCCGTGGGGTCGCTGGCGGTGTTCGGGCTGTGCGTGTGGCTGGGGGACGTGCTGCTGCCCTGGGACCGGCCGGAGCGGATCGGCGCGGGCGCGGGAGCCGGTGCGGTCCTCGCGGCGGTGCTGGTGGCGTGGGGCTCGTCCGTGATCAACTCCACTCCTCCGCCCCCGTCCCCGGGGGCGGGCGGCCATACGGTGTCCGGTGAGCGGTCGGTGGCCACGGGGGACAACTCGGGGATCATCGTGACCGGGGACAACGGCAACGTCCAGCGGTGAGCGCGGAACGGATGCCCTCGTCCGCCTCCGGCGGCCGGGCCGCGGCCGCGGGCAGCAACCCGGGCGTGATAGCGACCGGCGACGACGCCCGGATCGAGCAGCGGTTCGTGGTGCTGCCGCCGGACGCCGTGGGGCCTGCGGTCGACGGCGCGGCCGTCGCGAAGCTGAACAACCTGCCCGCGTACGACAGCGCGGTGTTCGAGGGCCGGGACGACGAACTGCGGGCCCTGGCCTCCGTGCCGTCGGCGGGGACGGGCGTGGTGGCGCAGAGCGTGCGCGGGCTGGGCGGGGTGGGCAAGTCCACGCTGGTGCTCCACCACGCGCGGGCGTTCCTCTCCGCCGGCTCCGGCCCGGTGTGGTGGATCGACGCGGAGACCCCGGCCGGCATCGTGGCGGGACTGGCGGGACTGGCCACCGCCCTGCACCCGGCGCACGCGGCCCTGCCCCTGGAGGAGGCCGCGGAATGGGCGCTGGCGTGGCTCCAGGGCCGCTCGGGCTGGCTGGTGGTCCTGGACAACGCCGAGGACCCCGCCGACCTGTCGCCCTACCTCGGCCGGCTGACCACCGGCCAGGTCGTGATCACCACCCGGCGCGACCTGCCCTGGCGCGACCTCGCCGCACCCCTGTGCCTGGACACCCTCACCCCGGACGCCGCCGTGGCCGTCCTGGAGGGCATCACCGGCCGCGGCCGGGCCGACGACGGCGCGTTCGAGGAACTGGCCGAGGAACTGGGCTGCCTGCCCCTGGCACTGCAACAGGCCGGCGCCTACCTGGCCCAGACCCGCACCTCGGCGGGCGACTACCTGAGGGAACTCCGCCGGGACCCGGCCGGCATCCTCGCCGCCACGCCTCCCGGCGACGCCCAGCAGCGCACCGTGGCGCAGGTGTGGAGCGTCACGCTCCGGGCCGTGGAGGAGGCCGACCCGCACGCGGTGCACCTGCTGGGCATCCTGGCCCACATGGCGCCGGACCCCCTGCCGCGCGGTGTCCTGGACACCGCTCTGCCCGCCCGCCGGACCGTCGACCACGCCCTGGGCGTCCTCGCCGCCTACAGCATGGTCACCCTGACGGAGTCGACCGTCACCACGCACCGCCTCGTCCAGAGCGTCATCCGCACCACCGCACCGCCGCCCCCCGCACCGCCCACCCGCCTCCGGCTCCTCACCCGCCGGCTCCTCGGACGCCCTCCAGCCGCACCTCCCTCACCCCTGACCATCGCCCTGGCCCTCCTGACGTACGCCATACCGTCGGAGAGCCCCGCGGAGGTGGAGGGATGGCCCGTCTGGCAGGACCTGCTGCCCCACCTCCAGGCAGTGATCGCCCACCACCCGGACGACAGCACGGCCCAGCAGCTGGCGTTCGCCCTGGGAGAGACCGCGCTCTATCTGCGCAGCCGCGGACAGGCGTCCGTGACGCTGCCGTTGGAGCAACGGGCGCTGGCGATCACCGAGGCGGCGCTCGGACCGGGCCACCCCGACACGGCGGTGCGGCTGAACAATTACGCTCTGACGTTGACCGCGCTGGGCCGGCACGGCGAGGCGCTGCCGCTGGTGGAGCGGGCGGTGGGAATCGCCGAGGCGGTGCTGGGGCCGGAGCACCTCACCACCGCGCTGCGGCTGAACAATCTCGCCTCGGTCCTCACCGCGCTGGGCCGGCACGGCGAGGCGCTGCCGCTGAAGGAGCGCGCGGTGGCGATCACCGAGGCGGTGCTGGGGCCGGACCACCCCACCACCGCGCTGCGGCTGGGCAACCTCGCCGCGACCCTCTCGGACCTGGGGCGGCACGGTGAGGCGCTGCCGTTGAAGGAGCGGACGCTGGCGATCGTCGAAGAGGCGCTGGGGCCGGACCATCCGCACACCGCGCTGCGGCTGGGCAACCTCGCCGCGTCGCTCTCGGACCTGGGGCGGCACGGCGAGGCCTTGCCGTTGGAGGAACGGGCGCTGGCGATCACCGAGGCGGCGCTGGGACCGGAGCACCCCACCACCGCGCTGCGGCTGGGCAACCTCGCCGCCACGCTCTCTGCTCTGAGCCGGTACGACGAGGCGCAGCCGTTGGAGGAGCGGGCGCTGGCGATCACCGAGGCGGCGCTCGGACCGGACCATCCCGACACCGCGCTGCGGCTGGGCAACCTCGCATGGAAGCTCTCTCGTCTCGGCCGGCACGACGAGGCGCTGCCGTTGGCGGAGCGGGCCTTGGTGATCACGGAGGCGGCGCTGGGCCCGGACCACCCCGACACCGCGATGTGCCTGGGCAACGTCGCCTCGGTCGCCACCGCTCTGGGCAGACTCGACGAGGCGCTGCCGATGAAACAGCGGGCGCTGATGATCACCGAGGCGGCGCTGGGCCCGGACCACCCCACCACGGCACTCCGGCTGAGCAACCTCGCCGCCACGTTCATCGCGTTCGGCCAGTACGGCGATGCCCTGCCGCTGGTGCGGCGGGCGCTGGCCATCTCGGAGGCGGCGCTGGGGCCGGACCACCCCACCTCCGCGCTGTACCGGCACAACCTCACCGAGCTGCACCGACGGCTGGAGCCCGCCCGCCCCGACGCACCCCCTTGAGCCGCCCGAAGCGCCGTGGGCCCCGGCCGCTGGCGGCGCGGCGTGGGGAACACCAGGTCGCGCGGTTCCCCCCCAGCGCTGGAGTACCCTCGCCGCGGAACTCCTCGGCGGCGTGGGCGTTGACCGCCTCCATTCCTGCCCTCTCGGGGTGACGCCGAGGTGAGGCCCAGAGGCCGCCCATTCCCGCGCGGGTGTCCGAAGACGCTGCACGGGGCGCGGCTACCCAGCGGTGCGGCGGGCGCGATGGGAGCTGCCGCCCGGTATCCGATCCGTACTTCATCTCCAAGCTCCGACGCTGTAGAAGCGCCGGAAACCGCCCGCGGGTGGAGGCGACAGTCCAGGCCGATCGGCACGTTGCAAGCCTCGGCCATTCATTGGTCTCGCCGGTGGATGCTGGTGACGGCGACGGCACATGCGGCGCCCGCCCACACCGCGTAGACGGTCCAGGCTCCGCCGGTGCTCCACGGGAAGGCGATCGGGGAGTAGTCGACATCGACGAGCCGGAGCCACGCACGGTAGGGAAGGGCGTGTCCGGCGACCGCCGACCGGTGGCGTCCGTCGGTCAGGAACAGCGGCAGCACGAGGACGACCACCACTGAGATGATCATGGTGGAAGCGGTGTGCCGGATGACGGCGCCGAGCGCGAGGCCGGCGAGCGCGCACACCGGCGCGAGGAGGGCGGAGGCCAGAACGACACGGAAGGCTCCCGGGTCGCCGATGGCGACGCCCGCGTCCCGACGATCGAGAATGGCCTGTGTCGCAGCGAACGAGACACCGGCGACGACCATGCCGAAGACCGTCGTGACCACGGTGACGACGACCGCCTTGGCCCCCATGACCGAGCGGCGGGCCGGAACGGCCGCACATGTCGTCCGGATGGTGCCCGTGCTGTACTCCCCGACGATCACCAGGGCGCCGATAGCGCCGATGGCGAGGGCCATGAGCAGGGCCGCATTCGGCGTGAACGCCTCTTGCAACGCGATCCCGTCCTTCTCGAATGCGGCGCGGTCCTTCGACACCTGCAGCGTCCAGTGGCTGTACGTGTCATAGGCAGTGCCCGCGTTGCAGCCGATGACGGCCAGGGCGGTGGCCCCGTAGGCGATCCAGGTCGAGCGCAGCGACCGGTGTTTGAGCCACTCGGCGGCGACCAGATCGCGGAAGCGGGCGCCAGGTTCGCGGGTGGCGCGTTCGCCGTCGGGAACGTCCGTGGTGGTGGTCGCGGTCATCGGGGCTCTCCTCCGGGGAACCGGACACGGTCGGCGGTGAACTCCATGAAGGCCTCTTCCAGCGAGGCGGAGCGGGTACTCAGCTCGTGCAGCGGGAGACCGTGCCGCCGGGCGATCTCGCCGATCCGCACCGCGGTCAGGCCCGTCACGGTGAGCTGCTCTCCCTCCGCCCGGACGGCCGCGCCCTCGGCGGTCAGCAGATCCCTCAGCGCGGTCGCGGCGGGCGTGGCCACGGTGACGCCGTGCCGGGTGCCGCGGGCCGAGAACTCCGCGAGGCTCTCCGCCGCGAGCAGTTGGCCACGGCCGATCACGATCAGCTGGTCGGCGGTGTGCTCCATCTCCGACATCAGGTGGCTGGAGACGAACACGGTGCGGCCTTCGGCGGCGAGCCGTCTGAACAGCTCACGCACCCACCTCACCCCTTCTGGGTCCAGGCCGTTGAGCGGCTCGTCGAAGAGCAGCACCGGCGGGTCGCCGAGCAGGGCGGACGCGATGCCGAGCCGTTGTTTCATGCCGAGCGAGAATCCGCCGATGCGCCGCTTCGCGACCTCGGCGAGACCGACCTCCCCCAGCACCTCGTCCACCCGGCGCCGGGGGATGCGGTTGCTGCACGCCAGCGCCGACAGATGTGCCGCCGCACTGCGCCCGCCATGCACGTCGTGCGCGTCGAGGAGGGAGCCGACATGTCGCAGGCCGCGAGGGCGGTCGCGGAAGGGCCGGCCCTCGATGGCGACCGTGCCGCTGGTGGGCTCGTGCAGGCCGAGGATGACCCGGAGCGTGGTGCTCTTGCCGGAGCCGTTCGGCCCGAGGAATCCGGTCACCTGACCGGGGCGCACGGTGAAGGTCAGGTCTTCGACGGCGGCAGTGCCGCCGTATCGCTTCGTGAGTTCATTGACTTCGATCACGGTGCCCACGGTGCCGCTCGGCGCTCCCGCTCGTCGTCGGACCGGTGCTGACAATCACCGGGCGCGGGTGTCGACCCTGGTTGTACGACCGCGAGCCGATGACCCGTTGCGGGTACGCCCTTACGATCTCGGCATGCCCGCCTCCTCGCCGCCGCCGCTGCTCAAGCGCATACCGCCGGGCCTGTGGACGGCGCTGGTGTGGGTCGCGGCGGCAGTGCAGCCCGTGGTGGAGTACGTCCTGATGCCGCCGCAGCGGACGTACTCCCACAGCTATCCCCGGGACGGCCTCGATCCGCTCGGAGCCCGGGCACTGCTCGCCCTCGCCTTCCTGCTGGTCCTGGCCGGCAGCGCGCTGCTGCGCCGCCAGACGGCGGTGGCGTACGGTCTGGTGATCGTCGGCACGGTCGTCTCGTCGGTGGCCTGGCGGCAGGACGAGGTTCCGCCCCTCCAGTTTCTGGGGGCGGATGTCGCCCTCTGCTACGTCGCGGCCACCCGGACCCGGCGCACCGCGATCACCGCGGCCGCCGGGGCGCTGGGCGTGCTCGCCGGTTACCTCGCGCTGCGGTGGATCACGGGGGGAGAGTCCGGCACCGCCTCCGAACCGTTCGTGGCCCTGACGGTGGTCATCGCCTGGCTCATCGGCAACTCGGTGCACCAGGCTCGTGCCCACACCGTGGAGCTGCACGCCCGGGCCGCCGCCCAGGCGGTCACCGCCGAACGGCTGCGCATCGCCCGCGAGATGCACGACACGGTTGCCCACAGCATCGGCATCATCGCCCTGCAGGCCGGAGCCGCGGCCCGAGTGGCGGAGACACAGCCGGCCAGGGCCCGCGAGGCGATGATCACCGTGGAACACGTAGGGCGCGAGACGCTGGCGGGACTGCGGCGGATGCTGGGCGCACTGAGGCAGGCCGACCAGGAGCAGGAACCCGCCACCCGGGATCGGGAACCAGCCGGCCACGACCAGGGGCGTACACAGGCTCATCGGCGGCCGGCCGTCGGTCTGGCGGATCTGGAAGGGCTCGCCGCGACGACCACGGCCGCCGGTGTCCGCGTGGAGGTGTGGTGGCAGGGCACACGCCGCCCGCTCCCCGCGGACATCGACCTCGCGGCGTTCCGGATCGTCCAGGAGGCGGTGACCAACGTCGTACGACACGCGGCTGCTGATCACTGCAAGGTCACAGTCGAATATCGCGAGGACGAACTCGTCGTCGAGGTCGTCGACCGAGGGAAGGGCGGCGGCCCGAACACGAAGAACACAGACACCGGATTCGGCCTGCTCGGCATGCGGGAACGGATCGCCTTACTGGACGGCCGCTTCACCGCCGGGCCGCGTTCCGGGGGCGGCTTCCGGGTAGCCGCCCGGCTTCCAGTGCCGGCAGCGCCGGGGACCGAATCCGGAGCCACGGCTGGTGCCCGATGACCATTCGCGTGGTACTCGCCGACGATCAGCCCCTGGTCCGCGCCGCCCTGCAGATGGTCATCACCGACACCGCGGACGTCCAGGTCGTGGGTGAGGCAGTGGACGGCGCCGAAGCGGTCCGGCTGACCGGGGAAGTCACCCCTGACGTGGTGGTGATGGACATCCGGATGCCCGGCATGGACGGCATCGAGGCCACCCGCCTGATTACTACGGGCACCAGCACCGCACGCGTTGTCGTGCTGACGACCTTCGATGACGACGACTACGTCTACGGAGCGCTGCGCGCCGGCGCATCCGGGTTCCTGGTCAAGGACATGGCCTTGGACGACATCCTCGCCGCAGTCCGTGTCGTGGCCGCCGGGGACGCCCTCATCGCACCGAGCGTCACCCGCAGACTGATAAAGGAGTTCGCCGGCCGCCCTACAGCGACGCCGCCACGGCGGACGGAACTTGAGCGCATCACCGACCGGGAACGTGAAGTGCTCACCCTGGTCGGCAAGGGCCTGTCCAATGCCGAAATCGCCGACCAGCTCTCCATCAGCGTTGCCACCGCCAAGACCTATCTGACCCGGCTGCTCGCCAAGCTCGACGCACGTGACCGGGTGCAACTCGTGATCCTCGCTTACGAAGCGGGGCTGGTGGCCCCGTCCTACTGAGCGAACTTGGGTGCCGTCTTCCGGCGGTACTCAGGCGACCTGGCCGAAGCCGGCGGTGGTCAGGTCCTGCTCGCGCAGCGGGGTGAAGTCGACGTCGGGCTGCGGGTCGTATGCCTCTGGCCGGCCACCGCCACGTCGCCCTGCGCAGTTCCTCGGCGAGACAGGTGAAGACCATCGCCTCGACGTGCTCGCGGACGAACTGACCCGGCCTGCTCTTGTCGGCCACGGCCTGCTGCCAGTTCTGCGTGGCGAAGGAGACGCCGATGCGCCTGCCGTCCGCGCCGATCGCGCTGGTATACCCGCCGCGGGCGGCCTCGTTGCGCTGCGCGTGCGCGAGCGCGTCCAGCACCTTGTCGGGGCGTCGGCCCGTGAACCCTCCTGCGTGCGGACGGGTCACCCGGCGTCCGGAGCGCCCAGCGTCCGGTGCGCCAGCTCCAGGACGCTGCGCGTGACCTCTTCGGTGTCGATGGGCCCGCCCTGCGCGATCAGTTCCTCCAGCAGCCCGTCGGCCGCGTGGTAGACCATGCGGAAGGCCCAGTCGGCGTTGCGGCTGCGGAAGGCCCCGGCGTGCTCCCCGCGCACGACGAACTCGCAGATGCGGTTCACCACGCGCGCGTTGGACTCCTTGCACAGGTCCAGCGCCTTGGCGTTCGCCGAGCCGTACACCAGCCGGTGCAGTTCGGCGTGGCCGACCGCGTGCTGGATCAGCCGGGACAGCAGCTCGTCCAGCGTCGGCCACCAGGCCTCGCCCCGCGCCAGGATCGCCTCGGTGGTGTCGTAGAAGGCGTTGACGTACTCCTCCCACATGGCCCCGAGCACGTGGTCCTTGGTCTCGAAGTACATGTAGAAGCTGCCCTTGCCCATGCCGGCAGCCGTGGTGATGTCCTGGATGGTGGCCTCGGAGAACCCGATGGTGCCGAACACCTCGTGCCCGGCCCGCAGGATGTCCGCCCGCCGGGCCTCCGGGCTCTTGTGGACGCGCTTGCGCCTGGCCGGACTCGGGGTCTGGGGCATCCGCACGCCTTCCTTCCGTGGCTCGTCTGCTCCCCAGCGTACCTGACCGACCGCCGGTCGATTGACTGACTGACGGTCAGTCCCATACTGTCGTGGGCATCGCCGGGCCCGTCGGGCCTGCCGTTTCACCGCCCTGGCCAGGGTCGGTCCGCTTTTGCTCCCGCGTGTACGTGAGGACGACATGACAAGTCCCAGCCCTGCCGCCACCCGAGGCAAAGGTCTGCTGCTGACCTTCATCTGCGTCGGGATCTTCATGGTCTATCTCGACTCCACGATCGTGAACGTGGCCCTGCCCGAGATCCAGCACGACCTGTCCGCGAACATGACCCAGCTGCAGTGGGTCATCGACGCCTACGCCCTGGTCGTCGCCTGTCTGCTGCTCATGGCGGGCACGCTCGGCGACAGCTTCGGCCGCAAGCGCATCTTCCTCGGCGGTCTGGCCGGCTTCCTCGCCGCCTCCGTGCTGTGCGCGGTCTCACCCAGCTACGAGTTCCTGCTGGCCGCCCGCGTGCTGCAGGGCGCCGCGGGCTCCGTCATGATCCCGGTCTCGCTGGCCCTGGTGTCCACGACCTTCCCCGAGCCCGCCGCCCGGGCCCGGGCCATCGGCGTCTGGGCCGGCATCGGCGGACTCGCCCTCGCCGCCGGCCCCGTGCTCGGCGGCGTGCTGGTCGACGCCTTCGGCCGACAGTCGATCTTCTGGGTCAACGTGCCCTTCGGGCTGGTCGCGTTCGCCGTCCTGGTCACCAGGCTCCCGGAGAGCAAGGCCCCCGGCCGCCGGCGTGCCGACGTCGTCGGCCAGATCCTGTTCGTCGTCTCGATCGCCTCGCTGGTGTACGCGCTGATCGAGGCCGGCGCCAGGGGCTGGAGCGACCCGCTGATCCTCGCCGCCTTCGCCGTCGCCGCCGTCGCGATGGCCGCCTTCATCGGCTGGGAGTTGCGCCGGGAGCAGCCGATGCTGCCGATGAGCCTCTTCCGCAGCCCCGTGCTCGTCGTCGCCGGCGCGGTCAACTTCCTCGGCCTGTTCGGCCTCTACGGCAGCATCTTCCTGCTCACCTTCTACCTCCAGCAGGTCAACGGGCTCTCCACCACCGAGACCGGCGTGCACTTCCTCTCCCTGAACGTGTCGATCATGGTGTTCTCGTACGTCGCCAGCGTGGCCGCCGCCAAGTTCGGCCCCAAGGTGCCGATCCTCATCGGCTCCGTGGCCAGTGCCGTGGGCCTCTTCGCACTCGGCCGGCTGGACCAGGGCAGCGGCTTCGGCGAGTACGGGTGGTCGATGGCCCTGCTCGGCGCCGGTGTCTCCCTGGTCGGCGCGCCCGCCACCGTCGCCCTGCTCCTCTCGGTCCGCCCCGAGCAGGCCAGCACCGCCTCCGGCGTCTCCAACACCTTCCGGCAGGTCGGCAGCGTCTTCGGCGTGGCCCTCTGCGGCACCCTGCTCATCCGGCATCTGGGAGGCGCCGTCCCGGACGCGGTGAGCGGGATCGCCATGGACGCCGGCACGCGCCAGGAGGCCGTGGGCGCCCTCTCGCACGGCGATCTCAGCGTCGTCGCACAGCTGCCGGCCCGGGTGCAGGGCCCGGTGATGGACGCGGTCGGCCCGATCTTCACCGAGGGCCTGCGGATCGGCTTCACCACCGCCGCGATCGGCACCCTCGTCGGCGGCCTGTTCGCCCTGGTCGTCCTGCCCGGCCGGAAGAGGCAGGCGGCCAGGGCCGCGGCGACCGCCCCCAAGGTCGCCTCCGACTCCGCATCCCACTGAGCCCGCTGATCCCGCTGATCCCACTGAGCCCGCTGATGCCGCTGATCCCGCGTGCCGGCGGCCGCACGCCGCGTCGCGGCCGCCGGCGCCCCTGCCCCGCACCGGAGCCTTTGTGGGGACCAAAGCCCTCGCCGACGCCTACCGGGACCTGGTGGCGGCGGCCGAGTCCATCACCGGGAGCAGCCCCCTCGCCGACGCCGACCGGGCCCAGGCGGACTGGCTGCTGGCGCACATCGCCCTCAGCGACCGGGCGCTGATCGACGCCGCCCGGCAGGTGCTGGTCGGGCACAGCGCCTGGATCGACAACGCCCGGGCGATGTCGAAGTCGGAGATCGCCAAGGTGCTCTCCGCGACGCGTCACACGGAGCGGGTGGACATGGTCCGCCGCACCGCACGCGAACTGCTGGCCGTCCTCGACTGCACCTCGGACACCGCGGCGGAGGTGACGGTCCGCGCCCGGCTCGCCGGCCGGAACGGCGCCGTGGTCCTCGACAGCGACCTGCCCTGGGGCGAGGTCATCCGGCTGCGGGCCACGGAGCACATCCCGGGGCACGCCGCCTCCCTGGCCGCCTGGGCCTCGCCCACGTCCGCTGCCTGACCCGCTCGCGCCGGACCCGGCTGCGGGTGCGCGCGGCTCCGGCGCCCGGACCTCGCCCGACTCGCGGAGACCGACGCCTTGGTCCTGCTCGGCGGCTGCTCCGGCCTCATCGCGCAGGCCCTGGGGACGGCCCGCGGCATCCCGCTGACCGGTCCCGCCCACTACGCCCGCGCACCGGCCGGGCCCACCGCGACGTTCCGGCCCCGCCCGGGGCGCGTGAGCGTCGACGGCACCGTCCTGCACGAGGCGACACCGCGCGCCGGGCGGCTCCACCAAGACGCTGGAGGTGCTGCCCGGCGTGATCCCGGCGTGGGGCCGGGGGGTCTGGGGGAGACGGTCGGGGCTGAGAGGGGGGAGGGCGGGAGGGCGGTGCCGGGGTGGGCGCTTCCGGTGCCGGGGCAGGGGGAGGCGGGATGGACGTCGAGGTCGTGGGTGCCGGGGCAGGGGAAGGCCGCAGGACCGTCCAGGACACGGGTGCCAAGGCAGTGGGGGAGGCCGCACGACCGTCGACGACTTCACCGCCCCCGCCGGGACGACGGGACCTGCTGGCAGGTCGCCCGGCGCGTCCGCGTCGTGCACGACCGCGCGATGACGCAGGGACTCCTCGACTCCGACGCCCCCATCGGAGAGGCCGTACGCCGGGCAGGCCCCGCCGCCGAACGCCCGGACGGCCGTGTGCGAGGCCATCGGCTTCGCCGACGCGAAGGTCTCCGACATCACCCGGGTCGCCGGCATCGCCAAGGGCACTTTCCACCTCCACGTCGGTTCACGTACGCGGGGGAGGAGGCCGATGAGCCTCCGTTACCCTGGTCGTTTTCGGCCCTTGTGGTCGGCCCGGAACCGAACGATGTGATCGTCGGGAGATGGCATGGACCTGCTTCAGGCCCTCGGTGAAGCGGTGGCCGCTCTCAAGGCTCCTCTGGGCGAGGACGACCGGGCGCAGGGCTGGACCGACGACCTGCGGAGAGAGGTGCAGGAGGAACTCTCCGTCAGTCGCTCGGTGCTGCGTCGCCACGGGACGGGCATGGTGCGGCACCTGCGCCCTCGCTTCGACGAGTGGATGGAACACGAGAACGTGCAGCCCGGACGCCTCCGGAACCTGGTGGGCGACGTGCAGCGCTCGCTCGCGGAGGCACGGACCATGACGTGAGAAACGTCGACCAGGCCGGCTGTCATCCTGCTCGAACGGCAGGTTCGTGATGCGGTCGCCGTCGGCGTGGCGCTCTGCGGACCGACGCGTCCGCGAATCCCTCAGAGGTGTCGCTTGGCTGTACTGACCAGCCGGCTGATGTCGTCGCGGGTCCGCACCCTGGCATCGTCGAACGCCGATCTGCTGTGTGCCTTGAACACCACCGTGACGTCTGCCAGCACCTTCTCCGCGTCCTGGCTCAGCGTCTCGTCATCGGTGAGCATCTGCGCCCTGAACAGGGCCTCCTGGGCGTTGGAGCGTAGCTCGTAGGCCCGGATACGCACCGTGTCGGGGTCCTCCGGTGGAGGCTGTTGGTGCTCGCAGAACCAGAGGTGAACCAGGCAGCGGCGGTAGTTGACCAACGCGCCGGCATAAAAGGAGTAGGCGTCGAGTCGTTCCTGTCGCAGCTTCTCCTGACGGGTGAACTGGTGGCTCCTGTCGGCGGTGCGCTGCTGGTACGCCAGGGTGATCCCCGAACCAAGCAGCGTCCCCAGGACGGCTATGCCGCTGGCGATGATGGTCTCCACGTTCCCAGCTGATCACACAGCATCGTCTCGGGGCAGTTGGAAGAGGGCATCCCGCTTCCGCACTCCGGAACTTGCCCGCGCCCAAGGACCGCGTCAGAGACCTTGGAGGCGGCGATGACCCGGCTGTGAGCGTGGTGGCCGCCGGGCATTACGGAACACGCTCGGACGGCCTGGAGACGGCCGACCACGCCTGACCCATCGGCTCGGTACGGGCGTCACCAGGGCGCCGGTGCTCACCCTCTTCGGACAATCGGCCACCGGTGCAGAGGTCCAGAACCTCGGTCGAGTCATGGCACCTGGCCGGAGGCAGCGTCCAGCATCACCATTGTCTCTGGTCGTTCATCTGCGGACGGTCCGGGCGCTGACTTCGGTGGACGCCCGAAGGGCGGCCTCACCGGCCTCGGCAGCTCTCACCGTTCTTCCCGCCGTTTCCCGCTCGGTCTGACGCGCGCGTGATGCAAGGCCGCCACGCCGCCTGCCGGGCATCCGTCTTCGCATGCCGGCTATCGCGTACCGGTCCTACGACTCAGCGACGACCGTCTGGGCGTTCGTGCTGTCCCTTCTGGTCGTGCTCGTCGTGGGCTGGTACGGCCGGCGTCGCAGGAAGTGACCCCGCGTGTGGCAGGCCGCTGGGGCACTGACCTTTCGCCAGCCGCGCTCGAATCTCGAACTTCGCGAACGACACGCAGCAGAAGATCCTGTTCATGGCTGCACGGACGAAGAAAACGATGGAGGGCACGGTCAAGGCCACCGTCGAGTACGTCGAGGGCGACCTGACCATGGCTGCCGATGCGCAGCGTGAGGTAGCCGCGGCACCTACGCCCGAGGAGCTCAAGGCGGCTGCCGGCAAGCCGGATCCAGGCGGGGAGCAGCCGCGATGATCGAACCAGGGATGATCCCGCAGCACCTGGGCGACTTCGAGCAGTTGGGCAAGGACGCATCGGCGCTGCGCACCCAGGCGGCCGGGATCCGCAACGAAAGTTCGGACATCCACTGCCGGTTCCAGGCCGTCGGCGCCTACTACAAGGCGCCGGAGGACGAGCAACTGCTGTCCAGCACACAGCCGGTGGCGGACACCGGTGACGAATTCGCCGCGAACCTCGAAACTCTGGCCGACGCTCTGGTACACGTTCATCGCCGAAGCCAAGCCGCACGCGGACCGGCTCAAGCAGCTGAAGGCAGATGTGTTCGCGTTCGTCGACAGCGTCAAGGGTGACGACGACTGGACCGACGATGAGGACAAGTCCAACACCCACCAGGCGCTGCTGGACGGTGTCACCGCCGCGCAGGCCGGGTTCCAGGAAGCCGAGCGGAACGCTGCCAACAAGATCGACGCGATGAACAAGCTGGTGTGCCGCCCCAAGTGGGTCGTGGATGACGGCAGTCATGGCGCGGGCATGTACGGCTACAGCGCCGACATGCTGGGGCAGGCCCAGGGGCTGCCCTGGGGCACGCCGGAAGAACGTACGTATGAGACGTGGAGTCTCGACTGGTGGGGCCTGCTCGTCCTGGCGCACCTGCGCTGCGGTGACACCTAAGCCCGCCTCGCAGCGGGTTTCCGTATCGGCATCGCGACGGTTTACCGCTACATACGCGAGGCCGTCGATCTCCTGGCCCCGCTCGCTCCGACGATGGAGCGGGCCATGGACACGGTCCGCAGGAAGGCGTACGTGATCCTCGACGGCACGCTCCTGCTGATCGACCGCATCGCCGCCGACCGCCCGTACTACTCGGGCAAAAAGAAGCATCACGGCATGAACGTGCAGGTTCTCGCCGACCCGGCCGGACATCTGCTCTGGGCGTCGGACGCACTGCCTGGAGCCACGCACGACCTGACCGCGGCCCGGACTCACGGCATCCCGGCCGCTCTGGCCGCCGACAACATCAAGTGCTGGGCCGACAACGCGTACCAGGGTGCGAGCTCCACCATCCGCGTCCCGTTCCAGGGCAGGAACCTGCGCAGCCGGCGCCGACGTCACAACCGGGACCACGCCAAGATCCGCAGCCTCGGCGAACGCGCCACAGCAACCCCTGAAGGGCTGGCGGCTCCTGCGGAAGCTCCGCTGCAACACCACCCGGATCACCGCCGTCGTCCGAGCCGTCATTGCCCTCGAACTCGCCAACTGATCAAGATGGGAAGCCCTCATCCAAGCACCGGTGCGAGCCGCTCCGCGGCTGATCGGCAAGGCTTTCCCGGCTGCCAGCTGCCGGCGACGGCTCACACGCCACTCACACGCGGCCAGTGCGAAACAACGAGAGAGGGCGGGAGTCAGTGAGACTGACTCCCGCCCTCTTCCGTCGGCATCCGCCCTGGTCAGCGCTTGATTTCTACTGATCCTCGGCGAGTGCCCCCGGCAGGATTCGAACCTGCGCACACGGCTCCGGAGGCCAGGGGAGAGCGAGGGGTCTGGGGGGCTCTGACCTGCGGGGGAGCCGTGCAGGAGCCGGGCCTCCACCAAGATCATCACGTCCCTATTACGTGAGTGCCCTGTCCGAGGGTGGAGCCGCGCCGTATCGTCAGATGCATGATCTCGGGCACTGGCGGCGAAGCGCACGACGGCGATACGGAGTTCACGGCGGAGGGCGTGGAAGTCGTCCTGCGTGAGGCGTGCAAGACAGCCGGCCTGGACTCGACCGGGGCAGAGCTGCTGCGTCTGGGATCCAACGCGGTGTACCGCCTGGACTCCTTACCGATCATCGTCCGCATCGCACGTGACCCCGCCGTCCTGTCCGAGATGGAACGCGCCGTCGGTGTCGCTCGGTGGCTGGAGACGGTGGACTTCCCGGCCACGCGCGCACTGGCCGGCGTTACTCAGCCCATCGTCGTGCGCGGCCTGGTGGTGACGTTCTGGGAGAGCGTCCAAGAGCATGAGGAGTACGCGACGGTCGGTGAACTGGCCGACTTGCTCCGCCGCTTCCACTGGCTTGAGGAACCCGAGACGCTGGGACTTCCGTACTTCGACCCGCTGGCGAAGTTGTCGGCCTCGCTGGACGGCCTGGATGCCGTCTCCGCCGAGGACCGGTCCTTCCTGGAGGAGCGGGCGGCCAAGCTAGCCAAGGAGTACGACCGGCTGGATTTTGTGTTGCCCTTCGGCCTGATCCACGGGGATGCCAACATCGGAAACGTCCTCCGCCACAGGGACGGTCACGCGGTCCTGATCGACCTCGACGGGCTCACTCTCGCTCCGCGGGAGTGGGATCTGATCTTGACCGCGCTCTACTACGACCGGTACGGCTGGCACACCAAGGCGGAGTACGCGGAGTTCGTCCACCGGTACGGCTTCGACCTCATGAACTGGCCCGGATACGAGACGCTGGCCGACCTGCGGGAGCTGATGATGGTGGCCTGGCTCGGCCACCAAGTGGGCACGAGCGAGCGTTCCGCCGCGGAGTTCGCCAGGCGGGTGCGGTCTCTACGAACGGGCGAGGGGCGCAAGTCGTGGAGTGCGTTTTAAGGGGCTGCCGGCGCCGCTCAGCGCGCCGCACGGGCACGCTCCGTGTTCCCTGCTCCAGCCGGTGAGCCTTGCTGGTGCTACGCCCCCGCAGCGATCCACAGCCTGTGCTCTCGCGCCTCCTCCTCAAGCCCGCGGGCTGCGGCGCTGTGGCCGGCGGTACTGAGGTTGTGGCGGAACTCGGCGAGATAACTGATGCACCGGGCGGACTTGAGCTGTTCGCCGAGGTCAAGCGCGTCGAGAGCCACGCGGCAGGCCTCATCGGCATCACCCGCACGCAGGTGGGCATCGGCGAGAACCATGGTCGCGAAGAAGTCACTCCGCACGTGGTTACCGCTCATGGCGTTCTCGGCATGGGCCACTGCCTTACGAGCGCTGTTGACGTCACGGAAGCAGTGGGCGGCTTCGGCGGCGAGCTCGGTTTCGTCGAAGTAGCTGATCCACTCCGGCTCGTCCTCGCTGTTCCGGCTTTCGAGCGCTCTGGTCGCCGCTCCCAGGGCGGCCTCGCAGCCGGCGACGTCCCCGGTGCGCGCGAGCGCGCGGGCCTCCATGGCATGGAACTGAGCCCGCAACGTCGGTGTGGCCACCGGGGAAATACCCATGAGTGCTGCACGGGCAAGGGTCGCGGCCTGCGTGTACCGACCCAAGAAGGTCGCCTGATGGCTCATCGCTGAAAGGATGCTGCCGGCGAGCCGGCGGTCGTTGGCGTCCTGGGCGAGGCGGAGGGCCTGGAGGAAATACCTTTGGGCGAGCCCGTGGTGACAGGCGTCGTAGGACATCCAACCGGCAAGGAGGGTCGCTTCTGCCACGGTAGAGAAGAGGGCCTGGCCTACCTGCTCGGTGTATCGACCTCGCAGCAGTGGGGCCACATCGTTGTTGAGGTACTGGATGACCGAATGACGCGCGTGGTCCCCACCGAACTGGTCGTCGAGCTGGGCGAACATGTCCGCCGTGGTTTTGACGGCTGCCACGTCGCCAAGACCAACACGAATCCCCTCAGCACGCGGCCGAGGGATGCCCGGCTCTGGCGCGACCAGCCACCGAAGGGACGCCTCGTTCCACGCAGGCTCGGACGGCTCCGACGCGAGCAGCGGGTCGTAGTGGTGGAGATCCGCACGCCATAACTGGCCAACCGTCTGAATGGCGTCATCGGGACTGGCGGGATACGCGACGTCGAGCACGGGGGCTTCGTTCGGCTCTCCGTGCCTCAGACCGAGTTCCGCCGCGCTCATGGCGAAGGCGTCACACAGAAGCGGACCATAGAAGTCGTCAGGCGTGCTGTGTTCTCCCAACTGGCGATACGCCGCTTAACACTGGCGTCCGACGGGAGCTGATGTCCACGCCGGGCGGCTGTCTGGCGTAACTCCCTCACCAACCGCGGCTGACTCCAGCCCCGGCCGGTGCGGGCCTCACGTAAGCGGACACTGATCGGCTTCATGAAGACGCGGCCCTTGGCTCCCTGCGCGTACGCCGGTGCGGCAACTCGGTTGCTCGACCGAATGTACGCGCTGGTCATTGCCTCTTGCACGCAGTAATCGAAGATCGTTCAGATGCAATGGGGGTGACGGGGGATGACGTGACGTGTGTGGACGTGTCATCCCCCGTCGCCTCTCGTCATCTGCCCTGGTCGGGTGCCATGCCGTGAGTCTGGATCCACGGCGGCACCGTGGCCGCGCCATAGTCCGACTGAGGGTGAGACGACGTGCAGAGGATGACCAGGCGGGGCATGGAATGGCTGTCCGCCGCGGCGGACAACCCGCGGGAGTGCCAGCAGATCTGGGCGGATGACCCGCGACGGCCCTGCATGCTGCCGACCGGCCGCTTCTTCGACGTGATGAGCGTGGAACAGCGTCTCGGCATGGAAATGTTCGATCGGCTCCAGCGAAGCGGGATGCCGTTCGGGCCGTCGGTCGTCGACCGGAAGGCGCAGCGAGTCGGGTTCTTCCTCGGCTCACAGAGCCGCGAGACCTTCACGTTCTACCTCGGCCGTGAGACGTCATCCCCACCACCGTACCGATACCTGGGCGAGGGGTCCGCCGTCGTCGTTCCCGGCCCTATCCCGCTCTCCGGCGACCGCTACCAGTGGCTTCGCGCACCGACGGGTAGGCCGGAGGCCAACCCGCTGCGCCCGGTCGCCCTCGCGACCGCGCTGGTTGCCTCCGCTGAGCTCCTGGCCAGGATCGACCGCTTCGACGAGCAGTACCCGACCCCGTACGCGGCGGTCGCTGCCCTTCCCGAGGAGACGACTCCGGATGCCGGGTGAACCGACCTACGGCCGCGACGCTGCCACGTGGTCCCCACTCGACAGCGACGGGTGGTACGCAGCCCGCAACGCGACCACTGCACTGCGAGACGCTCTCGTACGCGCGGGCCTGCAGAAAGACTTCCCCTACCTACGCGCAGACTTGAACGCCTTCGGCCATGGCCTCGTCGAACTGGGTCGCGTTTCCCCCGACACGGCCGAACGCCTCGCGGAGCTCCTGCGCCTCGCCCTTGCGAGCGGCTCCGGCCGGGACCGCTCCGACTGCGAACACGCGTCGACCACCGTCGAAGAACACAAGGGAAGGACGTGAAGCCATGACTGACCGGCGAGGAGTGGTGGCCAAACGGGCGGAGGACCTGGTGCCCGGCGTGCCCTACGTCCGTGGCTGGAACCGCGCACGCCGAAGCGCCGGCACTCTGGCCGAACAGCTCGTGCTGCTCGGACTGGACTCCGACTTCCCGGGCCTGCTCGCCGACGTGAACGTCTTCGGCGACGGACTGGTGCAGCTCGGGACCGTCCGCCCCGAAGCGGCCGAGCTGCTGGCGAAACTGATCACGGCAGGACTCGAAGCGGAGCTGCACAGCGCGGCGGCTGAAACGTATCCGGCTACCGAGCGAGAGACGTCGGCAGCCTGACCGTCCCTCAGACGCCGGCTGGCCGCGGTCTGAGGCTGCTCCCTCGACCAGCCGGCTTGGCCCCGTACGGCATCGTCCCCCGCGCTGTCGTACGGGGCTCTTCGCTGTTGTCCCAGCGCACGTGGTGCGCAGCTAGCCTGCCGCTCGGCCGGGACCGGCGCCCCAGCGCCGCAGCCCGGACGAACGGCAGGCCGCTGATGACATCAGCTTGGGAAGCTGCGGTCATTTGGGGCTGCTTGGGGCGCTGACCTGTGTGAACGGCCGTGTGACAGCCTCTTCAGGCCGGCCCCCTTTCCCCGCTGTTCCCCGCCCGATCTGGTGCGCTTGTGGTGCGGAGACGAACGGTGCGCGGGCGGGTCTCAGAAGCGCGCGTGGATGGTCCCCGTGCCGTACGGCGTGCCGCTGTCGGGGTGCTCGTGGGGCAGTGGGGCACGCACGAACCGGGTGCAGCGCTCGTCGCATGCGCTGATCTCCTGGTAGTTCCGGCGGGCCTCTCGGAGGCTCAAGCCGCGGTTCGGGCCGCCCCGCACTTCGCCAGCGTCGTGTTCGTCCTGGCCGTCGTCTTCCCAAAAGCAGACACGGCAGATCTCGTACGCTCCGCGTTCGGCGAGGGTGATGAAGCCACAGCAGGGACACCGATACGGTCCGGCCGCAGCTCCGCCCTGAACATTGATGAATGCCACGGCTCCATCCTTGTCCACCAGCACTGGCAAAGGCCCTCGACTTTTTCCCCGAAACAACTGGGGTGGGGGCGCTGCCTTGGGTTCGTGCGGCTCTCACCTGGGCTGATGGTCCGCTGACGTTCGCGCTCGTCCGCCGGTGTTCGCCGCCGTTGTCACGCAGTTAGACACTCAGCCTTGCTCCATCTACCGTGTGGGAAACACCGGTGCAAGGGCGCTGACGGCCGTCCTACCATGAGTCTGCCTGCGTCGGCCGGCGCGCTGTAGACCCGCAGCACCGGCCCGTTGTGGAGGGGACCAGCCCGTTCGAGCCGGGCCAGGTGGGCTGTCATCTGCTGAGCGGTTCGATACGAGGTTCGTCTATGCCTCAGGGTGGGGCCATGGAACGGGAGAAGCTCGAACGGCTGCTGGGTGGTGGCGACGACACGTCGGCGGCCGCTCTCGCTGCACTCCGCGCCGACGCTTCATACGTCGTCTGGGACGGAACGACCTCCCCCAAGTCACTCGCGACGGTCTACGGGCGCCGACTCCGTCACACCCTTCGGAGGGGCATCGAGACCTCCGGCTTGGCCCGGGCCGTGCAACGCCTCGACCTATACGGCCGACCGGTTCGATTGGGGCAGATCAGGACTGCCGACGGATCGTGGATCTTCATGCTGTTTCTCGACGCGGGCGGCAGCACGCTGGTGGCGTGCACTGGCGTACGGCAATCCCAACCAGGCTTGGCAAGACCAGACACCTGTTGAACCGGCGCACGGCCAACACGCTTTCCAACTGTGGTGGTGGTCCCGGGAGCATCGGACGGGTCCGTTCACCTGCGTTCATGAGAGGTCGACTGGTGGGCAAGCACCGTGAGCGGTCCCCGCTGAACGGCCGTGAACGTGACTGAATGAGACGGAAACTGAGACGGCTCGGCTGGCCACTGATACGGCTCCGTACCTCGTTCTGGTGCTGCCGCTGCATGGAAGTATGTGGGCGTGGATACCGTGGCGGACCTGCGAGTGATGCTTGAGTCGTTGGCCAAGGAGGACGGTGTCTTCGGCCGGGGCGAGAGCGAGGATGCGGGCTCCGTAGAAGAGCACGTGTACGGCTTGGTCCTTGTCGCCCAGAGAGCTTGGGCGCCTTATGCGATCGAGGGTTCTCGGGGGCCGACCCGCCCCGCTGACATCTCCGATGCCCTGACGGCCATCGACAGGGAAGAGGCGGCAACCGTCATGACCTACCTGTCTGCGAGTGACCTGGTCTTTCCCGGCCGGCTGCGTCGTGATCGTGAGCACGCACATCGAGCGGCACAGCGAGTGGTGAAGCTGCTGGGACGGGACTCCACGTGGTGGACGAACATCGAACTATCGGGTGCGGGCCACGGGTGGAACCCGGTATCTCGGTTCTCCTTCGATGGAGTGGTCGCAGGCACGGGCAACGGGTTTGTCGTGGCCCTGCTCCAAGTCGGAGAAGACTGACGCGTGGCGCTTCGCGGTTCTGAACACCGCTTTAGGAGTTCGATCCCTCATTCATGGTGAGCTGTCATCCTGGCGCTTCACGGCCATCGAGAGTGCGGTCCTGCCCGCTCGGAACCGTCGCCGTCCGGCACTGTTGATGTCAGCCGTGGATGTCAGTTGCTGCTCACGGGGCCCGGCTCGCCCACCGATAACTGCTTGCTGAGCACACATGCTCACTGTATTGCAGGAGCATGACCTGGAGCCTGTCCCCTGAGACCTTCGACTCGCCTGACGCCACCACCCTGCGTCGTGACTACTATGCCGACGTCGCGAGCCGCTATTGGAAGCGGCCGGCGACCGATGAGGAGATCGACCAGGGGCTGGCTGAGGACGGAGCCGAGCTACTTGTTCCGCCTACGGGCCAGTTCGTCGTCGGCCGCTACGGCAGTGAGGCGGCCGCGTGCGGCGGAGTGCTCATGCTGGACGCGGACCGTGCCGAACTCACCCGTATTTACGTGCGACCCGCCTTCCGCGGCCGGAAGGGCGGGAGCCTCCTGCTCGATCTGCTGGAGGACGAGGCACGTGAGCTCGGTGCCCGACGGATCGTCCTCAACACCCGCCTGGACCTGACCGAGGCTCGCTCGCTGTACGCACGCCACGACTACGCCGAGATACCGGCGTACTGCACGGGTCCGTACATGGAGATCTGGTATGGCAAGGAGCTCGCCCGCCGGCGCTCATCGCTAACACCGCGTTAGGAGAGAGGCTGATGGATCTCGTGCCTGCCCTGCTGCTTCGCCGGCCGAGACAGCGGGCGGCTACTCAACCGCGGGGCACCGGTGTTGACCGTGGCTGACCCCTGCATCTGGCACGGTTGTGGCACGAACCTCAGCCAACGAAAGTCAGCCACGACGGCGGGGTGCGCCGACCGACCAGGCGCGCGTGTGTCTCGCTGCACCCCCGCCGGCCTCAGCCACGCTACCGGTTTGTGGGGTCCGCCGACCGGACGGAACGGCCAGCCCGACAGGAGGCTAAGGAGACTGCACTTGGAGCTCTCAGCTTGGGAAGCTGCGACACCATGGAGCCTATGTCAGCGCTGACCTGGGCGAACGGCTGAGCTACGGCCTCGTTGAGCTGTAGTGCTTTCACCGTGATTCCCCGCTGCTCCCCGCCCGTTCTGGTGCGCTCATGGTGCAGACGCGGTTAGGTGAGTGGGCAGTTGGCGGGCCGACAGGCAAAACGATCTGAGTAGGCTTGATCGCGAACGGTAGTCGTTGACTCCTGATGGGAGGCTGGAGCGACAGTGGCTAACCCCTTTGCACCGCCGCCAGAGAACTCAGGTCAACCGTCATGGTCGCCGGTCGACGAGTACCTCTGGCACTCATGCGACATCCTCGCCGATGTCCTCGAAGGACAAGTGGCCCGCCGGCCCATCGTGGCCACGACCGCGCGACTGCAGCACGGTGATCGTGCACTCGCAGTAGGGCCGGGCCAACGCATGACCTGGAGGGCCCTCGGTAGCGGGAGGTACACACACACCAACGTGGTTGCCTTCGGCAGCCCTGGCTTTGTGGTCGGCTCCTTGGTGGGCTCTGCCATCGGAAACTCTGCCCGACGTCGTCAGGCAGCGCGTGATGCTCAGCCACGGTGGGTGGTGGACGGCATCGGCGAAGTCACCCTCACGCTGCAGAGGCTCCATTTTGCGCATGCTGCGGAACTGGACCTTGACTGGCGGGCGTTGAGCTCCATCGAGCTCGCGGCTCCTGACGTGTTCCAGACGAGCTTCATCGACACCCGCGGTTCCCAGACGACGGTTCGAGTGCAGACACCATGGGCTTCGCTCGCCTTCGCTCTCGCCGCGATCACTGCGTTCCCTGCTCACCCGCGTTTACTCAACCGCGGTTGGCTTCCTCCGGATTTCGAGCAACGGTGCGCCCGAGTAGGTCGTCCGTGCCGTCCCGCTGCGCATCTCGCGCTGCGGTCAATCGGCACCTAGAAGTGGCAGAGGCCGCCCTGGAGGCTATGAGCTTGGGAAGCTAAGGACATCTGGGGCATACTCCGGGGCTGACCTGCGGCGGGGCGGTGTCGGCGTCTGGTGGGCCGTCGAATCGTTCCCCGGTGTTCCCCGTGGTTCCCCGCACGATCTGGCACGGTTCTGGCACGCCGCAGTTTGGCCCCTTGCCCAAGCTGCGGCGTGCACCATGCTTCAGGCGTTGACGATCTTCTGGACCTCGCGAAGTTTCTCTTCCGCAGTCAGTGACGAGTAGTCGCCGCTCACCAATCCGTCCAAGGCGCTTCGTACGTTGTACGACTGAGGGCGCAGAACGGCATCCAGGACGCGGGCGCGCTCACTCCCATCGCGTGTGTACACCCACACCTGTTGGTCCTTACGTGGTTCGGTGTTGCACCGAGGATCCAAGACGGCGAGCGGAAAGTACCCGAGGCCGACAGCTTCGAGTTCACGAGCGATGGAGCTGAGAACATGCTTGCCGAGTCTGTCGAATCCCAACGCGTTCCGCAGACGCCCCAAGTTGTCCTGCATCAGCCCGCCTTCATCCTCACACGCCGCAGCCGTCTCCTGAAGATCAGCCACTTCACCCTCCCCTTGTGTGGTGCTGAGATGAAGAGCGTATAGGGATCAAGGAAATGTAACCTGTGATCTCCCAACAGGGCTGGTTGCTGGCCTGGTCATGGCGGTAGACGTAACCTCCGGCACGGAGTGCGCATCGTGCGCACGGCTCCGGAGGCCGTTGAACTGCGGGAGGTCTGCGCACTTCAGGGCCCTTCTGCTCCTTGAAGAGCACAGACCGGTCCACAGGTAGTCCACGGGTCAGTACCTATGCCTACGCATGAGCTGGCAGAAGCTGTCCTCTCTCAGAAGGCACGCGGACTACACTCGGCAAACTCCTCTTGATCCGGCGGTTCTTGGATCAGCTAGGCTTTACGCTCTGCGATAGCGGCTGAAAAAGGCAGACCTCGCATGACCGCCTCCATGTAGTCCCAGTCGGGCTGCCCACTGGGATGAGCTGGGAGGCGAATAACAGTCTTTTTCATTCGCGCGAGAGTCCATTTATATCCGTAAGTAAAGCGACTCCGGCCATGCTTGATGATGGCAGCGACAAACAATTGCGCCCATCGTGAAAGCGGCACTTTTGGGATGAGAACGTTGACGTCGTCGCTTGCGAAAAATGGCTCGTCCTGATAAAAGGCGTACCCCACACTGTTTCCGTTGTAGACAACGGTCAAAACTCCAGCAGGGAAGATGGGGGACACGTCATTCAAGTCTGTAATGCCGTTATTCTTCTCGGACGCGCTGACGAACCTAGTTGTTCCGGGAACTCGTTCAGCCTTAGTTAGTCGCTTCCCTTTCTTGATCTCGAAAAGGTCACCCAGTGAGAAGTCTGACCAGAGTTGGCTGTGCGGGTCGGTGAGATCTTGAGGTGCCGCTGAAGGCTTCGCCAGGCCATCGTGCGTAGGCAAGGGTGTTTGATGGACCCAGTCCGGCGCCCTATAAGGAACCAGCAAAGATCCGAGTGTCCGGTTAGCTTGCCGGCCGTATGAGAATCGATAGCGGTTCTCCCAAATGCAGCGAGCCCACCACAGCCTTTCTACGATCGTCATCCCCGGGTCGATGGGACTCAGGATCATGACGTCCCGGCCGCAGACGAAGGGTTCGGGCTGCACGAAGGTCGAGAGGACTCCATTGCCGCCAAGAGCAACTGAAAGCTCACCAGCCTTCGCTGGTGTGACATTCACGTCCACACGTGCTGTAACGCCGTTATTGCCCATAGCGCGGGATACAAAGTTCACACCGTCGGGTGCATGAACTCGCTTTAGCGCATTCAGTTCCAGTGAGTGCCCGTAACGCAGTTTGAAAACACGATCTAGGCGCTGCATTATTCGGCGTCTTCCTCGGGTTGGGAGCCCTTTAGTACGAACAAGGCGTAATCGAGCAGAACGCGCTCTAGATCTTTCTGAGTGAGGTTTGAGTAGTCCGTCTCCATGTACGCCTCGGCGACCCATTCATCCTTTGGGCCGACCATAGCGGTTACAGACTCACCAGGGTGTACTTCACGATTGCGCCATGCTTCGATCCACCGGTCACGAACTTGTGGCCACCTACTATGGCGGTCTACCCGACCGAGGTTCTTAATCTTGACAAATTCATCGTCTCGCCAATAGCCGAACCATGATTTTTTGTTTGCGACAGCGTGTGGTACTCCTGCCGTGAAAACCATGATGCACGTTACGACACCGACTGGATAGAAAACCTCGGGAGGCATCGACATCACGGCCTCAAGCGTGTGCTTGGACATGATGTTTGCCTTTTCAACAGAGTTCGCGGTTGCGCAGGATACGGGCACAATCGCAACACCCATCCCACCTTTTTCAAGCATGTCCAGCATGTTCTCAACAAACCGGAGTTCGCTAAGATCGGACTTGCTTTTCGCGTAAGGCGGGTTGATGAGTCCAATGTTCGGACGGAGTGGATTGTTGCTGCTGTCTCGGTGTTCTTTAACGGCCTTGACGATGGCGTTATCGAAACAGGAGCCTTGGTAGAGATTCGCTTTCCCGTCGCCTCGTAGAATCATATTTGAGGCAGCGAGAGCGTACATCTGGGGACGCTGCTCGATTCCGATAAGACGATCGCGCTTGATCGATAGCTCTTCTGACTGCGTTGTCGCGGTCTTTGCCATACGCATCATCGCGGAGATGAGGAACCCGCCGGTTCCCGCGCAAGGATCGACTACAACATCGTCCTTCGTGACGTTTGCGATCAGGGCAAAAAGCTCAGTGACGTGTTTGGGCGTAAGAACAATTCCAAGCCCTTTCCCGTCGCCTCCTGTATACTTTAGGAATTCTCCGTAGAACTGACCCACTACGTCGTAGTCATGGTAGATGGTCATGAATGGCAGAACTCGATCCGCCAATAGTCGAACAATCTCGTTTAGTAGGCCTTTCGGGTAGCCCTTGGTGGGCTTCCGTAGTTCCGGTTGCACCTCAATGTTGGTGAACGGTTGAGTCATGTTTTCTACTTTGGGAACTGGAATGTTGGCTTTTTGTACCTCCGTCTTGATGGTCTGCATCCAGAAAGCAGGAAGTTCATGTGCAGGGTAAGCGTCATAAGTTTTGGCAAAAACTTCGTTGCCCAATGCGATGAGTGTGCCTGCTACGGCTAGTGGCTTCTCCTGTTCGCTCATCTCTGCCTCATCTCGCATGAACTCATGCATCTCCTGTGAGAACAGGATGAGGTCGCGCTCTCGCTGATGATGAACGAGAGGGTCAAACGAAGCGGCTCGAATGAGGTCATCCATAGGGATGAGTTGTTCGACCGATGCGCCGTGTGGAGCTACTAGATCACGGGGTTCAGATTCTCCCTTAGGCAAAAGGAAGAAGGAGAAGAGGCTAGATTTTTTGTCACCTGATACAGCGATAGCGATGACAGTGTAGTTAGGGGAGAGGTGCCTGGCGTAATGCAGTACGCCGTCCACTGCGTATTGTGCTGGCTTGTCGCGATCTTTGGATTCGTGCTTTGACGTCTCGGCCTTGCACTCAATGATTACTACTATGTCCGGAGTGAATGGCGCGGTGATGATGAACTCAGGGTAGCCGATTCCGCCCTTCCCGGTCTTTGAAGCTTTAGAGAGTGCAGTTCGGATGGCCTGTACTGTCGATTGCTGCTTTTCGACGACAATTGCATCCTCGTCGTCGTAATACCCCAGCTTCCGTAGCAGTTCGTCCACAAGGTCTTCGGTTACCCGCTCGTTCGCCAACTCAGCCCCAGTCCAAGATCACAGCCGGCATGTCCAGGCTGTCGCAGCCATGCAGCGCACATGCGCCGATAGGTCCGCAGACACTTTAGTCAACAGAGTGCTAGACAGGGGGCACTGAGGTCGAACATAGGTTGGCTACCGCTGGCCGGGCTGTGGGTCGCGTCTCGCTGCGCGGTCGGTGGAGCGGCTTTGGGGTGGCGCTGCTTTGGCGCGAGTGATCATGGCCCCGTAAGCTTCCGGCGCGTCGGGCAGTCTGTGGACCTGCCCGGTAAAGCGCGACGTTGGGGCCATGATCTTCGAGTCTCGCGCCAAAGTGGCTCCGTAAAGCCGCGGAGCCGACCGGCCCAGCCACGACGTACCTCTTCTCTGGCATCAGGTGGCTGATTGCTTGGAGCGCGGCACGGGCGCCGGCCGGGCTGGAGCGGGGCGGAGACTGGAGCGCAGGCCCGGCCGGGGGCCGGGCCGCGCGCGGTGAGCGGAGCGAGCCGCCTTGAACCAGTAGAGAGACTTTGAATCACGCTCATGCTGGTGGCTGTTGATGCTGCTCTTGCGCCTGGTCGCTGTCGGCTCGTGGTGTAGAACCCTGGGTATGGGGAGTGGACGGCGCGAGCGGATGCGGGTGCTTGGGGCACGTCTTCGGGCTCTGCGTGCGGAGGCTGGTCTGACGGGTGCTGCTCTGGCTCAGCGGGCCGGCGTGGGTCAGCCGACGGTCTCCAAGGTGGAGACCGGGCGCATGGTCCCCAGTGTCGATGTGCTGGACCGGCTGTGCCGGGCGCTCAACCTCGATGAGTCGGCGGCCCGGGAGGTCCGTGACCTCCTTGTCGCCGTGGAGTCTGCAATCGACACCGATTCCGAAGCGGCGGGGCTGGCCGCTGGGCTCGTCGTTGATGACGCGATCCGCGGTGCTCGGTTGGTTCGGTCCTTCCAGTGCGTCGTTCTGCCTGGCCTGCTCCAGAGCGCGGAGTACGCCCGTCACGTCTTCGAGAGCGCACCGGACTCGACCCCTGAGGCTGTCGGTCGGGCTGTCGCTGCGCGTGTGGAGCGGCAGAGCGTGTTGTACGAGCCTGGGCGCGAGTCGGTGTTCGTGCTGACGGAAGCCGTGCTGCGGACCTGGCCGGGCACGCCGGCGCTGATGCTCGCCCAGCTCGACCGGCTGCTCGCCGTCGAGAGCCTGAACACAGTGCGGCTCGGCGTCATCCCGTGGCGCCGCCCGGTGCCGCTTCTGCCTCGTCACGGATTCACTCTGTGCGACGAGCAGGCTGTCGTGATTGAGGCGTTCACCGGTGAGCGGGTGGCCGTCGACTCCGCCGAGGTGGTTGCGTACGAGGAGGCCTTCGACCGCTTCCAAGGCGCAGCCGTCTTCGGGGACGAGGTACGTGAGCTGTTGCTGCGGGTGATGAAGGAGTTCCGCGAGCTGGGAGACACGGTCACCCCTTAGAGGAATAATTCCTCTACATGCCTAGCGTGCTGGCTTCCTGTGGGCATAGCCTGCCGTCACGCTGTCTAGTCCCCTAGACGCAGACAAGGAGCTTGCCATGCGTACTAAGTGGTGCCGCGCCTTCCCGGGTCTTGCCGAGCAAGTGGTCCAGGCCCGTCACTTCGTCGCTGCCTTAGTCGCCGAGAAGGGGCCGGTCGATGACGCCACCCTGGTCGTCAGTGAGCTGGCCACCAACGCCGTTCGTCACTCGCTGAGCGGGGCGGAAGGCGGTTGGTTCCTCGTGGTCGTGGGCTTCGGTGACGGCTTCGTCCGTATCGAGGTGGTCGACCAGGGGGGCGAACGGGTCCCGCACCTGTGCGATGTGACCAGCCAAGAAGAGGGCGGGCGCGGGCTGCTGCTGATCGCGGCCTGCGCGAAGGACTGGGGGGTGAAGAACTGGCCCGACGGGCGTTCCGTGTGGGCGGAGCTGGCCTGGGAGGGCGCGTGACCGGGTGCCGCCCGCTGATGGGTGGCCGTTGCCGTGCCGGCGGTGACGGGTGACTCCACGGGGTGTGCCTCGGCGGCGGTCGCGCTTCTTCGTCGTTGAAAGTCGTACGGGACGGCGCCCCCCACCCGTTCCGTCTAGGGCCCTAGACTCCTGGGTACTTCTGGGAGGTGTGGTCATGTCGGACGAGCTGCAGCGGATCATGGCGATCGATGATCCGTACCTGCTCCTGCGTGAGGTCACCACAAGGCTGGCCGCGGCGCAGCAGGAGGTGACCGAACTCGCCCGGCTCCGCCGCCGCGTGGTTCAGGACCTCCACGCGCAAGGAATGTCCTACGCGCAGATCGCCGAAAAGGCCGGCCTGAGCCGCGGGCGGATTCATCAGATCCGCCACACCGGCCCCGCGCCCGAGGGGGCCTTCCTCGGGACGGGTGCCGTCACGGTCGTGACACCGCTCCGGTGGGACGACACGAAGAAGCGCCCGGTCGTCGCCATGGCCGACATGAACTCCGGCAAGCGGCTGGAGGAACTGGCGAAGTCGTACGGGCTCGACGTCAACTCCGGCCACGTGCAGGTGAGCGGCGAGGTCGACCTCAACCGTGACGGCCTGGTCGTCGTCTGCGGTCCGGGCATGTCCCAGGCCATGCGCGACCTGTACGCCCAGGACCCGGTACTCGCCTGGGAACACCCGGAGGGCGAGCCCTGGGCGCTCGTGGACCGGCGCACCGGCACGGCGTACCACGCAGGGGCGGACCTCGAGCCGAGCCGCCCGCACGACGTCGGATACCTGGGTCGACTGCCCCGCCCGGACGGCAACGGCTCGCTCCTCGCCATCGCCGGCATCCACACCGCAGGCTCCCTCGGCGTCGTCCACCTGCTCACCTCCGACCTCAGCACGCTGTGGGGACAGGTGGGGGAGCGGCACTTCTCCACCCTGGTGAGTGTCGAGTACGACCCCGAGAGCGAAGAGCCACAATCCGCCGAACTCCTCTGCCCCCTCTACCTGCACGACGAGGAGGCGACGGCGTGAACGTCGCCCTCGGCACGCTGCCCGCCGAACCAGACCAGCCGAACGAGGACTTCGCGGCCGCCGCTCCCGGTGCGGCCGTCCTCCTCGACGGTGCCGGCGTCGCCGGGGCCGAGACCGGCTGCGTGCACGGCATCGCGTGGTTCTCCTCGACCCTGGGCGGACTGCTGCTGGGCAACATCGCGCAAGATCCCGTCCGGCCGCTCGCCGACTGTCTCGCCGACGCGCTCCGCGGTGTCCGGTCCCTGCACGAGGACACGTGCGATCTGACCTACCGGGCCAGTCCGACCAGCACAGTCGTCGCGGTCCGCGTCGGCGGGGGAGCGCTGGAGTACCTCGTCCTCGGCGACTCGACCCTCCTCCTCGCCGGTCAGGACGGGAAGACGACCGCTGTCACCGACGACCGCCTGGACCAGGTCGGCAAGCAACTCCGTGCGCCGGTCGACCGACTGCCCACCGGCACGCCCGAGCACGCTGCCGCCCTCGCCCAGTACCGCGACGACCTGACGGGACTCCGGAACCGGCCGGGCGGCTTCTGGATCGCCGGCCCCGAACCGCAGGCAGCCGAGCACGCCCTCACCGGAACGGTGCCGCTGGAGTCGCTGGCGTCCGTGACGTTGCTGAGCGACGGCGCGACACGTGTCGTCGACCGGTTCGGCCTCGCCGACTGGGCGGACGTGCTGGACGTGCTCGCGTCCGCCAGCCCGGACGAACTCATCCGCCGTGTACGGGAAGCGGAGAACAGCGATCCGGACGGGCAGCGATGGCCTCGCGGAAAAGCGAGGGACGACGCCACGGTTCTCCACTGGGTGCCCTCGTCGTAGCCGCACACCCAACCGTAGAATCGAACATGTGAGCGACCAACCGTCCCGACTGGAGCTGCTGCGCTTCGCGCGCCGTGTGGTCGTGCAACAGGCGACGGCCGCCGTGCGCCAGCTCGACGGGTGGATCGCGGACGAGGAGCGGCGCGAGGCTGAGCGGTGCCGAGGTGAGGAGATGCGGCCGCCGCCTCCGGACTGGCTGCTCCAGTACGGGCTCAACCGGAAGAACGTGGATGCCGTCCATGCCGGGGACTGCTGGGCAGCGACGAAGTCGGGCCGGTGTCGTTCCGCGTCCCGCGAGCAGGTGGTTGAAGCTCTGCGGCATGGCGTGCCGGCGTGCGTGCACTGCCGCCCGGATACGGTGCTGGGCCTGCTCGACAACCCGTGACGGTGGTGGTTTGAAAGCGGGCGAGGGGCTCCCGAATGGCGTCACCGGCCGCTGCGAGATCGGGTGGTCCCATCGACGCTCGCGCGACACGCTCGTATACCCCCCTAGACAGTTGACGGGGCGTCGGTTTACGGTTGTCGTCAACCCCCCTAGACGGTTGGGGTGGTCGCCTCCCTGTGCTGTCTAGGGGGGTATTCAACGGCTCGGCGTCCACGAAGGCGCCCGAATCAAGTGAGGTTCAGAATGCGTGTCATCCCCGTGGACACCTCGTCCGCCACTCTGCTGGTCACCAAGCTCCCCGAGGTCAAAGTGAGGGACCGGCAGACCGGCGAGGTGGCCGTGGACCCGGTCACCAACGACCGGCTCATGGTCATGGAGCTGGTGTTCATCGCCCAGGGCGGCTCGGACATGATCAAGGTCACCGTGCCCGAGAAGGGCATCGGCGAGGGACTGGTCATGGGCGCACCGGTGTTCCTGTCCGGCCTTATCGCTCGGCCCTGGGAGAGCGAGTTCGGCGGCCGTACTCGGCACGGCATCGCCTACCGGGCGGACGCCGTCATGGTCGGCACCCCTGCTGCGGTGCAGGGCTGAGCGCCATGGCCGATGCCCTGCGGATTCTGCTGTTAGCGCTACTGGTGGCGGCTGGGCTGGTCGCCGTACGCCGTCGACTGCCGGTCCTGTTCTGGTGGCTGGTCGGGTATCCGGCCGTGACGCTGCGGGTGCTCACCACGTACCGGGCCACCATGGACGCCTGCGGCCTGACTGTGCCCGCCTCGGCCATGCGCCGGGCCACCGCCCGGATGCTGGGGCGACAGGCCGCTCCCGTGCCGCCTCGTCGGTCGCTGCCACTGCCGACCGGGTCCGGACTCGTGATGCGGCTGCGCATGGCGGCCGGCCAGGCACCCGAAGACTTCACCGCCTCGGCCGACCGGCTACGGCACGCCTGGGGTGCGCACGCCGTGCACGTCCGGCCCACCAAGCCGGGGCGACTGGAACTCCGGTTGGTCGGCTGGGACGTCCTCGCCGACGTTCGGCCCACTCGTCGGTGGCTGCGGACCGAACCGTTGACCTTGCCTCTGGCGTTGCGCGAGGACGGGCATTGGCACGTCCGGGACTTCCGCACCGTTCCGCACGAACTCATCCTCGGAGCCACGCAGTCGGGCAAGTCCGTGTACCTGCGCAACCTGCTCTGCGGGCTGGCCCGGCAACCCGTCGCACTCGTCGGCATCGACTGCAAGTGGGGCGTCGAACTGGCCCCTTTCGCACACCGGTTGTCGGCGCTCGCCGACACACCGGACCGCGCAAACGACCTCCTTGACGTCCTGGTGGACGAGATGGAGGCACGCTTCCGCCTCATCGGCATGAGGGGCGGGGCCGGTCTAGATGCCGTGCTCACCTCGGACGTCTGGGGCCTGCCGGTGAAGACGCGGCCGGTGCCGGTCGTGGTCGTCGTCGACGAGGTCGCCGAACTCTTCCTCGCCGCGAGCAAGGACGACGAGAAGCGGCGGGACGCCATGGTCACCAAGCTCATTCGCCTCGCCCAGCTCGGGCGCGCGGCCGGCATCTATCTGGAGGTGTGCGGGCAGCGCTTCGGCGCTGAACTCGGCAAGGGCGCCACCATGCTCCGCGCCCAGCTCACCGGTCGGGTCTGCCACCGCGTCAACGACGAGACGTCCGCCAACATGGCCCTCGGCGACATCGCACCGGAAGCGGCGCTGGCGGCTACCAGGATTCCGGCCGAACGGCCCGGCGTCGCGGTCGTCGGTGACTCCTCCGGCGGCTGGTCCCGGTTCCGCTCCCCGCACCTCACCCTCGAAGACGCGGCGGCCGTCTGCCGCGACACTTCGGGCCTGATTCCGGTACTGCCCCGCCTGGACACCTTCCGCCCCGCGGTGCCGCAGCCTTCCGCTGTTCCCGTCGCGCAGCCCGCCACGCGTCCGGTGACCGGGTAACCGCACATACCTCCGACGGTCGGCGTGACCGCCTCACGCCAAGTCCCTACCCCTGCCTTGCCTGAAACCGAAGGAGCCCGAGCCGATGCGTGCCCACCTGGCCCGCGTGGACGCCGTGATCGTGCAGGCCGTCATCGCCGGTGCCCTGTCCTTCTCCCACTTGCACGACGTCGCCGCGGCGGCCGGACAGGACGGCTGGAAGGCGTGGGCCTACCCCGTGAGTGTCGACCTGCTCTTGGTCGCCGCCTGGCGTCGGATGCGCCAGTCACAGCGAGCAGGACAGGCGGCCGGTGGCCCGCGTCTGTGGTTCCTCGTGGCCCTGGCCGCGTCCCTCGGCGCCAACGTCGCCACGGCCGGCCTCCTCGACCTGGACGACGTACCCGCCTGGCTCCGCGTGACGGTCGCGGGCTGGCCGGCTGTCGCCTTCTTCGGCGGCACGCTGCTGGCTCACACTCCGCACACCGCGGAAGACCCCGCCGCCTCTCCTGCGACGGACGCCGCTACGGCTCCTGACGGCGGTTCGTGCGACGTGGAGGGGCCCGATCACAAGGTTCCGTACAGCGCCGACCCCGAACCGGCTCCCGAGCCTTCTGCCGCGCCGGCCACCGCTCCCGCCCCGGCGCCTGCTCCTGCCGTCGCCCTGCCGCCCGCCCTCGTTGACCGCGTCCGGGCCTTGGCCGAGGAACACCGCTTGGCCACCGGCCGCCTCGCCGACCCCGACGCCATACGCACTCGGCTCGGACTGCCCCCGTCCATGACCGCATCCGTCGCCGCACACCTCTGAGAGGAGCCCCACCGTGAACCGCCGCTTCCGCAACCTCCGACGCATCGGCCCCGTCAACGTCGCCTCCTACGTCGAACGCGGCCGGAACCGCCACCTGGCCGCCTGCACCGCTCCCCGCTGCGACTTCTCCGCCGAGTACGACAGCCGTGCCGCCGCCGAACTCGCCGCCCGTACCCACCGCTGCCCGGCCTGACAGGAGACCACCGACATGGACGTTCCGCTCTGGCTCGCCCTCCTCGTCGTCGGCGTCCTCGGCGTCAAGCTCATCCGCCCGCCCTGGTGGCTCATCGCCGTACTGCTCCTCGGCGGCTACCTCCTCGCCGACAGCCTGCTCGCCCCCGTCATCGACCCCGCCCTCAAGTGACCCGCGAAGGGAGACCGCTCATGTTCCGACCGAAGGTCCCGACCATGCCGCAGCCCACCGGCCTGACCACCCCGCCCGTTGTCGTCGAACCGACCACCGTCACGCCAGACACCTCGGCCTCGGCGTCGATACCCGCCACTACGACTCCGAACCGTTCGGTCGTCCCGCTCACGCCGGGCGCCGTGCTCGCCCTGGTCGGCGGCGGCACCGCCGTGGTCCTGGTCGTCGGCGCCGTCTTGGTTTCCATGCTTCTCGCCGTCGCCCTCACTGCCACGTCTCTGGCCGTGTGCGCCGTCGCCATCCGCTCCGTCGTCGCCCGACGCTGACACCAACGCCCCGGGCTCTCGGTCTTCTCACGCTGTCTAGCCCCCTCGACATAACGGACTGCACGCCCACCCCAGGCAAGGAGGACCCCGCACATGACTTCTGCGGCTCCGACCGCAGCTATCCGCCAGTTGGCATCCATCGCCCGGCACGGCGACCTCAGCGCCTACGCCCACCAGATCCAGCGCCTCGGCGGCTGCGAGCGGCCCATCCGAATGGAGGGCCACCGGCTCGACGTCCACGCCGCCACCGGGGAGATCGTCCGGGAGATTGCCGACCGCGACCTCCCGGCCGGACAGCTCCTCATCCGCTGCAACAACCGTCGCGCCACCCGGTGCGCCTCGTGTGCCGAGGTGTACCGCAAAGACACCTTCCACCTCGTCACGGCCGGTCTGAGTGGCGGCAAAGGCATCGGCCCGGCCGTGGCCCAACACCCGCGTGTCTTCGCCACCTTCACCGCACCGTCCTTCGGCCCCGTGCACAACCGCCCCGGTGGCGGCCGGTGCCGCTGCGGACGCCTTCACCCGGACGACGACCCCGCCCTCGGCACGCCCCTGGACCCGGACCGATACGACTACGGTGCGGCCGTCCTGTGGAACGCTCACGCGGGGAAGCTCTGGGGTCGCTTCACCACCTACCTGCGCCAGCACCTCGCCTCCCGCGCGGGCCTGAGCCGTTCGGCGCTGCGTCACTGCCTCAAGGTCTCCTACGCCAAGGTCGCCGAGTACCAGCGGCGCGGCGCCGTCCACTTCCACGCCGTGATCCGACTCGACGGCCCGGACGGCGCCGAGGACACCCCGCCGGCCTGGGCCACGACCGGACTCCTCACCGACGCGATCCGCTCGGCGGCCCGGATGGCCGAGACACCCGGCCCGGTCCTCGACGGCTATACGTATGCCTTCCGCTTCGGCGAACAGCTCGACATCCGCCCCATTCGCTTCGCCGACTTCGCGGGCACCTCGGAACTGTCCAGCCGCGCCGTGGCCGCCTACATCGCGAAGTACGCCACCAAGGGAGCCGAGACCGCAGGCACCCTCGACCGGCCCATCCGCGAACCCGATCACCGACCTGATCGGCTCCGGCGTCACCGATCACGCCCGACGCATGATCCTCACCTGCTGGCACCTCGGGGCGCTCCCCGAACTGGAAGACCTGCGCCTGCGCAAGTGGGCCCACATGCTCGGCTTCCGCGGCCACTTCTCCACCAAGTCCCGCGCCTACTCGGTCACCCTCGGCGCCCTCCGCCAGGAGCGGGCTGACCACAACGAAGCCCTGGCCCGCGAACGCGCGGCCGAGGCCGGCCATCCGCTGCCCGACCCGGACACCCTCCTCGTCCTCTCGCACTGGCGCTTCGCCGGCACTGGGCTGACGGCTGCGGAACGCCTCATTACTCACGGAATTCCATCGCCTGCCAACTCGACGGACGACGATATGGAAGGAGCTCCGACGTGGACCGCCGACGCGATGAACTCATGACTGTTCCGCAGATCCTCGCAGAGTTGGGCGGTGTATCTCGACGCACTTTCTACCGGTGGCGCGAGCTGGGCCGGGGAGCTGCTGCCTTCAAGCTGCCTAACGGCGAACTTCGGGTGTGGCGGAGTGACTTCACCACGTGGCTGCGGCAGTTGGAGGCGGCGGCGTGAAGTCTCTCGACGTGAAGGTGTGGGGCGTCCGGAAGAGGAACACCAAAAAGTCGTCCTATGACGTCCGGTGGACCGTTGCCGGAAATGTGTTCTCCGAACAGTTCCGCACCAAGGGGCTCGCGGACCACTACCGTTCCAAGTTGCTCCGCGCCGCCCATGCTGGCGAAGAGTTCGACACAGAGACCGGGCTGCCCGACTCGATGGTCGAAAAAGCAGCCTCAATGACCTGGTACACCTTCGCTTTGAAGTACCTCGCCATGAAGTGGCCGCACGCGGCGCCGAACACGCGCAACGGGATCAATGAGGCCCTGACCGCCGTGACGATGGCCCTTCTTGACGAGCGTCCGGGGCAGCCGTCCGAGGACCTGATCAGGAGGGCGCTTCGGAACTGGGCCTTCGTCCTTCCCGGACCGGACGAGCGCGAAGTGCCGACCGAGATTGCGAACACCTTGCACTGGGTGGCGAAGGCATCGCGTCCGCTCTCGGACCTCGGTGACCCGCGATCGGAAGGGCCGTTCTGGATTCGCTCAAGCTGAAGCTCGACGGGACGGCGGCAGCTGCGGAGACCGTCCGGCGCAAGCGTCGGACGCTCGTCAATGCGCTGCACTATGCAGTCGATCTCGGGGAGTTCAAAGAGAACCCGATCACGGGCATTCGCTGGAAGAAGCCGAAGGTGGCCGGGGAAGTTGATCCTCGGGTGGTCGCCAATCCTGCTCAGGCGCGTGCCCTGCTGACTGCGGTCTCGTACGTCGGTGGGTACGGCCGGGCGCGTGGTCGCCGACTCGTCGGCCTGTTTGCCTGCATGTACTACGGCGCCTTGCGTCCGGCTGAGGCCGTCGGCCTCACCGATGCGGACCTGAAACTGCCCGAGGCCGGCTGGGGGACGGTGTTGCTCAACCGGACGCGTCCCAGCGTTGGAAAGCAGTGGACAGACTCCGGTGAGACTCATGACGACCGGGGCCTCAAGAACCGACCGGCGGAAGAGGTCCGGCTCGTGCCGATCCCGCCCCAGCTCGTCGCCATCCTCCGGCAGCACCTCGACACGTTCGGCACCGCCGAGGACGGGCGGCTGTTCACCAACGAGCGTGGGGGAGTGGTCGGGTCCTCGACGTACTACCGCGTCTGGCAGGAGGCCCGTGCGCTGGCGCTTCCGCCGGCCGCGGTCGCCTCTCCGCTCGCGGCTCGCCCGTATGACCTCAGGCACTCGGCACTGTCGACCTGGCTCAACTCCGGGGTGGACCCGACGGAGGTCGCTGAGCGTGCGGGCAACAGCGTGGAGGTCCTGCTGAGCCGCTACGCCAAGTGCATCGACGGACGGCAGGAGATCGTCAACCGCAAGATCGAGGAGTTGTTGCGCGAGTACGAGTGATCACGCGCGTAGGCCGTCAGCCCTCCAGCCCGCTTGGGCCGGAGGGCTTCGCCATGTCTCGGCCGTGTGCCGTAGGCCATTGGTTGCTGGCTGCACCTGCCGCGTCGTGTTTCGCCCCGCTGGCGGACGGTTGCCCCAGGGGTTCCGTCCGGTTCGCGCTCTACGCCTGGACTGCTGGGCTGGCGACCCTCGCAGTATGGGGGCCTTGGAGGAGAAGCCGCGGCGGCTGGGTGGTGGGCAGCCTCGCTGCCCGTACTGCGGGCTGCTGCAGGATCGGGTGGCGACGCTGGAGCAGGACTGGGTACTGCTGGAGCCGGACATGCGTCCGCTGGCTCACACGGTGCCGGCGGAGCATCGGTGGATCGAGCTGTCCGATGGACGGGTGACGGTCTACGGGGTGTGTCCGCCGGATCAGTTCCAGCGGTGCCGTATCGAGCACCGTCTCGCCTGCCCGGCGCAGCCGCTGCCGGATCTGTGGCCGTGGTTGACGAGCCTGCGAGGGGAGAACGCGCGGCAAGCGGAGCGGCGGGACGACCCGAAGCTGCCCCCGCCTCCTGAGGAGTGGCCGGACGCGGGCTGACGGGCACTTCGGAAACCTCGGGGTTGACCAGGGAAGATGTCCTAAGAACCTGTCCACGAATAGTCCACGGACCGCGTCATAGGGCTGCTCCGGGCGGCACATGCCTGCACATACGCGAAGACCCCGTTCTCAGCGTTTCCGCTGGTGACGGGGTCTTTGGGCACCTCATACAGGGTGCCCCCGGCAGGATTCGAACCTGCGCACACGGCTCCGGAGGCCGTTGCTCTATCCCCTGAGCTACGGGGGCGTGTCGGCCGCTGTGGTGTTCCTTGCGGCGACGGGTAGAACACTACCAGCTCCCTCGGGGTGTTCATGAACGGGTTTGCCGGGGGACGTGTCCTGGTCAGGGGAGGGTGGGTCGCTCGCAGGGGGTGGAAGTGGGGAAAACCCGGACGCGGTGGCCGGGACGGACCTACTCTCGAAGTTGTGCCAGGCGCGTCGGGCCGGGTGCTTGTTGTGGACGACAACAAGGTCATCCGGCAGTTGATCAGGGTCAACCTCGAGCTGGAGGGCTTCGAGGTCGTGACCGCGGCCGATGGTGCCGAGTGTCTGGAAGTCGTCCATCAGGTGCGGCCCGACGTCGTCACGCTGGACGTCGTGATGCCGCGGCTCGACGGGTTGCGGACCGCCGCGCGGCTGCGCGCGGATCCCCGGACCCGGCATCTGCCCCTCGCCATCGTCAGTGCCTGTACGCAGTACGAGGTCGACAGCGGTCTCGACCTCGGTGTCGACGCCTTCCTCGCCAAGCCGTTCGAGCCCGCAGACCTTGTGCAGCTTGTGCGGCAGTTGGTCGAGCGGGGGGCCGAAGAGCACCCCGGTGGCGCTGGTGATGGTGGTCCCGGCGGTGATCGCGGTGATCGCGGCGACGGCGGGGGCAGTGAGCGCCCTGGTGGTGCCGGGATGGGGGAGTTGTTCGGGGCCGCCGAGGCCGAGCGGGCCGGGCGGGCGGGTGGCTGAGGGCCGGCTTCGGTGATCGGACGGTCGTCGCGGTCAGGACGAGGCGTCGGGTACGGGGCCGGTCACGTCCCCACGCCCATCGGCCGCGTCGGTCTGGCAGCGGCGGTCGACGACAACAGCCACGGGCAACCGGGCAGTCCGCTTCGGCGGCGCCGAGCCCGGCGTCCACCACCGGGCCTCGGTCCTGAGGCCCGATCTAGGGCGTCGGACGTGACGTTCGTCTGACGGCGTCCACATGCCGGACCGCCGTCCGAACCGGCTCGCTTACCCACCCCCCTCCTCCCCTACGCTTGTCCCGTGACCCCCGTCGAGCTCTCGCGCACCGTGCTGCACGCCGTGCGGCGCGCCGTCGACGACGGGGAGCTGAGGGTCACCGTGCCCGCGCGAGCCGTGGTGACGCCGCCCGGGCCGGGAGGGTGGGGCGACTACGCCACCAACATCGCCCTTCAGCTCGCCCGTCCCGCCGGCCGGCCGCCGCTGCGCGTCGCGGAGGTGCTGCGGCCGTATCTCGTGGGGGCCGAGGGGGTGCTCGGCGTCGAGATCACCGGACCCGGGTTCCTGAACATCGCCCTCGCCGGCACCGCCACCACCGGCGTCGTCCGGCGCATCCTCCGGGACGGGCCCCGCTACGGGCACGGTGACGCCCTCGCCGGGCAGGTCCTGCGGCTGCACGCACCCCACGACGTGCGCGCCCTCGTCGTCCTGGACGCCGCCGCCCGCCTGCTGCGCTCCCAGGGCGCCCGGGTCCGCACCAGCTGCGACGCCGCACCCGAGCCCGCCTGGGCGGCCGTACTCGACCTGCATGTCGATACCCACGGCGTTCCCGACGGCTCCGACGGCATCGTCCACGGCGTTCCCGACGGCTCCGACGGCATCGTCCACGTCGTCGTCCGCCCCATCCCCGCCTCCGCCGACCCCCTCCCTCTCGCCCGCGACGCCGCCCGCTGGGCCCTGCTCCACCCCGCCCCGCACGACCGCCCCCGCGTCACCCCCGACCACCTGGTCCAGCGTGAGAGCAACCCCCTCTTCCGGGTCCGCTACGCCCACGCCCGCACCCGCGCCCTCACCCGCAACGCCGCCGACCTCGGCTTCACCGCCGACCCCGCCGCCATCGACGTAGCCCTGACCGGCGTCCCCGGCACCGTCGACGTAGCCCTGACCGGCGTCCCCGGCACCGTCGACGTAGCCCCGACCGGCGTCCCCGGCACCGTCGACGCAGCACCCCCCGGCGGGCCCCCGGCCTTCCCTCTCCCCACCTCCCCCGACATCGCCCCCCTCCTCACCACCCTCGCCGACCACCCCCGCGTCCTCACCGCCGCCGCCACCCACCGCGCCCCGGACAGGCTCGCCCGGCATCTCGTCGGCGTCGCCGACGGGGTTCTCCCGCTGTTGCCCGCCGTGCTTCCGCGCGGTGCGGAGAAACCCTCGGCCGCCCACCGCGCCCGGCTCGCGCTCGCCGAAGCCGCCGGGACGGTGCTGGCCGGCGGCCTGTCCCTGCTCGGCATCGACGCACCCGACCATCTCTGAGAGAGCCCAAGGAGACATGAGCCGTTCCGCACACCCCGCCGGGCCCCGTCACGCCGACGTCCTTCCCGAGGGGCACTACAGCGCTCCGCCCGCCGACCTCAACGCCCTCGACGGCAAGGTGTGGTCGCAGACCGTCGCCCGCGGCGCCGACGGCGTCGTCACGGTAGGCGGCATCCCCGTGACGCGGCTCGCCGAGGAATTCGGCACCCCCGCCTACATCCTCGACGAGACCGACTTCCGGGCCCGGGCCCGTGCCTGGCGTACCGCCTTCGGGCCGGAGGCCGACGTCTTCTACGCGGGCAAGGCGTTCCTGTCGCGCGCCGTCGTGCGGTGGCTGCACGAGGAGGGGCTGAACCTCGACGTGTGCTCGGGGGGCGAGCTGGCCACCGCGCTCTCCGCCGGGATGCCCGCCGACCGCATCGCCTTCCACGGCAACAACAAGTCCGAGGACGAGATCCGGCGGGCCGTCACGGCCGGGGTGGGGCGGATCGTGCTCGACTCCTTCCAGGAGATCGTCCGCGTCGCCCACGTCGCGCGCGAGCTGGGCACGCGGCAGCGCGTGCAGATCCGGATCACCGTGGGGGTGGAGGCGCACACGCACGAGTTCATCGCCACCGCCCACGAGGACCAGAAGTTCGGCATCCCGCTGGCCGGCGGGCAGGCCGCCGAGGCGGTCCGGCGGGCCCTGCGGCTCGACGGGCTGGAGCTGATCGGGATCCACTCGCACATCGGGTCGCAGATCTTCGACATGTCGGGCTTCGAGGTCGCCGCCCACCGGGTGGTGGGGCTGCTGCGGGAGATCCGTGACGAGCACGGCGTCGAGCTGCCCGAGATCGACCTCGGCGGCGGCCTCGGGATCGCGTACACCAGCGCCGACGACCCGCGTGAGCCGCACGAGATCGCCAAGGCGCTCACCGAGATCGTCACCCGGGAGTGCGAGGCCGCCAGGCTGCGCACGCCGCGCGTCTCCGTGGAGCCCGGGCGCGCCATTGTCGGGCCCACCGCCTTCACGCTCTACCGGGTCGGCACCACCAAGCCGCTCGACGGACTGCGGACGTACGTCTCGGTCGACGGCGGGATGTCGGACAATATCCGTACCGCGCTGTACGACGCCGAGTACAGCGTGGCGCTGGTCTCCCGTTCCTCCGACGCCGAGCCGGTGCCGGCCCGGGTCGTCGGCAAGCACTGCGAGAGCGGCGACATCGTGGTGAAGGACGCGTTCCTGCCCGCCGACCTGGCGCCCGGCGACCTGATCGCGGTGCCGGCCACCGGCGCGTACTGCCGCTCCATGGCCAGCAACTACAACCACGTCCCCCGCCCGCCGGTGGTCGCCGTGCGGGACGGCGAGGCACGCGTGATCGTCCGCCGGGAGACGGAGGAGGACCTCCTCCGTCTCGACGTGGGGTGACGGAAGGGCCTCCGCCTCCCGGCACCGGGTGACCGGAGCGGGGGAACCGGAGCCGGGAGACGGCGGCCGGAGACGGCGGCCGGCGAGCCCTTGGGTATCCCGGGGTGGAAGATCTCCTTCTTCCACCCCGGGAAAAATGAAATAAACGTCTCACGATCCGGACGAAGGGCAGAAACTCCCGTCCGGTGAGTGAGACTGGTCCCACCGTAGAAGGTCAGAGAAACGAGGTCGGATGATGCGTACGCGTCCGCTGAAGGTGGCGCTGCTGGGCTGTGGAGTGGTCGGCTCAGAGGTGGCGCGCATCATGACGACGCACGCCGCCGACCTCGCCGCCCGCATCGGCGCCCCGGTGGAGCTCGCGGGCGTGGCCGTCCGCCGGCCCGACAAGGTGCGCGAGGGCATCGACCCGGCCCTCGTCACCACCGACGCCACCGCCCTCGTCAAACGCGGCGACATCGACGTCGTCGTCGAGGTCATCGGCGGCGTCGAGCCCGCTCGTACGCTGATCACCACCGCGTTCGAGCACGGCGCCTCCGTCGTCTCCGCGAACAAGGCGCTGCTCGCCCAGGACGGCGCGGCCCTGCACGCGGTCGCCGAGGAGCACGGCAGGGACCTCTACTACGAGGCCGCCGTCGCCGGTGCCATCCCGCTGATCCGCCCGCTGCGCGAGTCCCTCGCCGGCGACAAGGTCAACCGGGTGCTCGGCATCGTCAACGGCACCACCAACTTCATCCTCGACAAGATGGACTCGACGGGCGCCGGCTACCAGGAGGCCCTCGACGAGGCCACCGCGCTGGGGTACGCGGAAGCCGACCCCACCGCCGACGTGGAGGGCTTCGACGCCGCCGCCAAGGCCGCGATCCTGGCCGGTATCGCCTTCCACACGCGCGTGCGCCTCGACGACGTCTACCGCGAGGGCATGACCGAGGTGACGGCGGCCGACTTCGCCTCCGCCAAGGAGATGGGCTGCACCATCAAGCTGCTCGCCATCTGCGAGCGGGCCGCGGACGGCGGGTCCGTCACGGCACGCGTGCACCCGGCGATGATTCCGCTGACCCATCCGCTCGCCTCGGTGCGCGGCGCGTACAACGCGGTGTTCGTGGAGTCGGACGCGGCCGGACAGCTGATGTTCTACGGGCCCGGTGCCGGCGGCTCCCCGACCGCCTCCGCCGTCCTCGGCGACCTGGTCGCCGTCTGCCGCAACCGGCTCAGCGACGCGACCGGGCCGGGCGAGTCCGCGTACGCCGCGCTGCCCGTCTCGTCCATGGGCGAGGTCGTCACGCGCTACCACATCAGCCTTGACGTCGCCGACAAACCGGGTGTTCTCGCCCAGGTGGCCACCGTGTTCGCCGAGCACGGGGTGTCCATCGATACGGTTCGGCAGCAGGGCAAGGACGGCGAGGCCTCCCTCGTCGTCGTCACGCACCGTGCGTCCGACGCCTCCCTCACCGGGACCGTCGAGGCGCTGCGCAAGCTCGACACCGTGCGGGGTGTCGCCAGCATCATGCGGGTTGAAGGAGAGTAACCAGCAATGACCCACCAGTGGCGCGGAATCATCGAGGAGTACCGGGACCGGCTGCCCGTCTCCGACACCACGCCGGTCGTGACGCTCCGCGAGGGCGGCACGCCCCTCGTGCCCGCGCAGGTGCTCTCCGAGCGCACGGGCTGCGAGGTCCACCTCAAGGTGGAGGGCGCCAACCCGACCGGGTCCTTCAAGGACCGCGGCATGACCATGGCGATCAGCAGGGCCAAGGAGGAGGGCGCGAAGGCCGTCATCTGTGCCTCCACGGGCAACACGTCCGCCTCCGCCGCCGCGTACGGCGTGCGCGCCGGGATGGTCTCCGCCGTGCTGGTGCCGCAGGGCAAGATCGCGCTCGGCAAGATGGGCCAGGCCCTGGTGCACGGCGCGAAGATCCTCCAGGTCGACGGCAACTTCGACGACTGCCTCACGCTCGCCCGGGCGCTCAGCGACAACTACCCCGTCGCGCTGGTCAATTCGGTCAATCCGGTGCGTATCGAGGGTCAGAAGACCGCGGCGTTCGAGATCGTGGACATGCTCGGGGACGCCCCCGACATCCACGTCCTGCCGGTGGGCAACGCGGGCAACATCACGGCGTACTGGAAGGGGTACCGCGAGTACGCCGCCGACGGCGTCGCCGCCCGGACCCCGCGCATGTGGGGTTTCCAGGCCTCCGGCTCCGCGCCCATCGTCCGCGGCGAGGTGGTCAAGGACCCGTCGACCATCGCCACCGCCATCCGGATCGGCAACCCGGCCTCCTGGCAGTACGCGCTGGCCGCGCGGGACGAGTCCGGCGGCCTGATCGACGAGGTGACGGACCGTGAGATCCTGCGGGCCTATCGCCTGTTGGCCGCGCAGGAGGGCGTCTTCGTCGAGCCCGCCTCCGCCGCCTCGGTGGCCGGTCTGCTGAAGGCCGCCGAACTCGGCAAGGTCGACCCCGGTCAGCGCATCGTGTGCACCGTCACCGGCAACGGCCTGAAGGACCCCGACTGGGCCGTCGCCGGCGCACCGCAGCCGGTCACCGTGCCGGTGGACGCGGCGACCGCCGCCGAGCGCCTCGGACTGGTCTGACGTACCGCTCGACCCGGGGCGTCCCCGGGTGAGGGGGCACAGGGGGCTTACGACACGCATCGTGCGCCTCCTGTGCGCCCTATGTCGCCACAGAACCTTCCTTCGATAGGCTGTACTGAACCCGCCCCCCGCATATGCCCCGCATAGGCAGGGCGCAGCGCCGTCGTCGTGGTCCCCTCAGCGGTCCCCGGAGTGATCCGACGGCGGCCCGAAGGGTTCGTCGTACGTCATCGAATGTCTTCGACAGTCACGCAGCTCAAGGAGAGTCATCGAGCGATGGCCGGTCCAGCGTTCCGCGCCGCCGCCGTACGGGTGCGCGTCCCCGCCACCAGCGCCAACCTCGGCCCGGGCTTCGACGCCCTCGGCCTCGCGCTGGGGCTCTACGACGACGTCGTCGTCCGGGTGGCCGACTCCGGGCTGCACCTCGACATCGCGGGTGAGGGCAGCGAGACGCTGCCGCGTGACGAAAGCCACCTTCTCGTGCGCTCCCTGCGCACGGCCTTCGATTCGCTGGGCGGACAGCCGCGCGGCCTGGAAATCGTCTGCGCCAACCGCATCCCGCACGGCCGGGGCCTGGGCTCCTCCTCGGCCGCCATCTGCGCCGGCATCGTGGCCGCCCGAGCCGTGACCATAGGCGGCGAGGCCCGGCTCGACGACAGGGGCCTGCTGGAGCTGGCCACCGAGATCGAGGGCCACCCGGACAACGTCGCGGCCTGCCTGCTCGGCGGATTCACGCTCTCCTGGATGGAGGCCGGCGCCGCGCGGGCGATCAGGATGGACCCCGCCGATTCCGTCGTTCCGGTGGTTTTCGTGCCCGGGAAGCCGGTCCTGACCGAGACCGCGCGCGGGCTGCTCCCGCGCACCGTGCCGCACGTCGACGCCGCCACCAACGCGGGCCGTGCCGCGCTGCTCGTCGAGGCCCTGACCAGGCGCCCCGAGCTGCTGCTGCCCGCCACCGAGGACCGGCTGCACCAGGAGTACCGGGCGCCCGCCATGCCCGAGAGCGCGGCCCTGGTGGAGCGGCTGCGGGCGGACGGCATCCCCGCGGTCATCTCCGGCGCCGGACCCACCGTGCTCGCGCTGGCCGACGAGGGCACGGCCGACAAGGTGGAACGGCTGGCCGGCCCGGGCTGGGCGGCCAACCGGCTGGCACTCGACGTGCCGGGAGCGAGCGTGCTGCCGCTCGCGACCAGCGGCGCCGAAGCGGCGCGCGCCGATTGAAAGCACGCGGTTGCCGGATTTCGAGAGGGGGAATGTTTGTTGGATCCGGTAGTGTTAACCTCAAGTCTGCACCCGACCCCACCATGGCGAGGTGCCTCGTGTCCCAGTTCGGGACAGACATTCTTCCGGGAGCTCCCCACGCCGCACTGTGTTTCGTACCTCGTACGCGGGCAGTACGTCGTACGCCGACACTGAGCGGTCCGACGGGCACGCTCCGGAACCGGTGCGACCACGCCACGTGACACTGGGTGCCACGGCTCAAGGAAGCGCCATCACCAGATATTTCCTCCGCCGCTCCGGCGGATTACCGCCCCGGCACGGTTCGGTCAGCAAGAACCGAAGCCGGACAGCACAACCGGTCGCCGAGCCAGACAGGCCGACGTCCGCTCCAGGGAAGGACCCTTCGTGAGCGACACCACCGATCTGATGGGCGCACGTGTCGAGGAGACCGCTGCCGCGCCCGCCACGGACGCCTCCGCGCCTGCCACCGGTGCCGGCTCCCGGCGGCGCCGCGGTACCGGCCTCGAGGGCATGGTGCTGGCCGAGCTGCAGCAGGTCGCATCCGGCCTCGGCATCAGGGGCACCGCGCGCATGCGCAAGAGCCAGCTGATCGAGGTCATCAAGGAGGCGCAGGCGGGAGGGGGAGCCCCGGCGAAGACCGCCGAGGCCGCCACCGAGACCAAGCCGAAGCGCCGCGCCACCTCCAAGGCGCGCACCGGCGAGGAAGCCCCCGCCGAGAAGGCCGCCAAGACGGCCGAGGCGCCCGCCGACAAGGCCGTGGCCCAGCAGCAGATCGAGATCCCCGGCCAGCCGGCCGGAGGCACCGCCCGTGACGGGGGCGCCTCCCACGCGGGCGCGGCCGAGCGGGGCGGAGAGGCCGAGCGCCAGGCGGACGACGCGCCGGCCGAGCGCCGCCGTCGCCGTGCCACCGCCGAGGCGGGCAGCCCCGAGACCGTGACCGCCGAGGCCAAGGGCGAGCCGAAGGCCGAGACGGCCTCCGCCAAGGCCTCCGGCGCGTCCGAGCAGCAGCCGCAGGGCGACGCCGGTGACGGCGAGGGCCGCCGCCGCGACCGCCGCGAGCGCGGCCGGGACCGCGACCGGGACCGCGACCGGGACCGCCGCAAGGGCGACGACCAGCAGGGCGGCCAGCGCGGCCAGCAGCAGGGCCAGCAGCAGGGCGGCGGCCGTCAGGACCGCGCCCAGCAGCAGGACGACGACGACTTCGAGGGCGGCCGGCGCGGCCGTCGCGGCCGCTACCGGGACCGCCGGGGCCGCCGGGGCCGCGACGAGATGGGCAGCGAGCCGCAGATCACCGAGGACGACGTCCTGATCCCGGTCGCCGGCATCCTGGACATCCTCGACAACTACGCCTTCATCCGCACGTCGGGCTACCTGCCCGGGCCGAACGACGTGTACGTCTCCCTCGCCCAGGTCCGCAAGAACGGCCTGCGCAAGGGCGACCACATCACCGGCGCGGTCCGCCAGCCGAAGGAGGGCGAGCGGCGCGAGAAGTTCAACGCGCTCGTCCGGCTGGACTCCGTCAACGGCATGGCGCCCGAACACGGTCGCGGCCGCCCGGAGTTCAACAAGCTCACCCCGCTGTACCCGCAGGACCGCCTCCGCCTGGAGACGGACCCGGGCGTGCTCACCACCCGCATCATCGACCTGGTGTCGCCGATCGGCAAGGGCCAGCGCGGTCTGATCGTGGCCCCGCCGAAGACCGGCAAGACCATGATCATGCAGGCGATCGCCAACGCGATCACGCACAACAACCCCGAGTGCCACCTGATGGTCGTCCTGGTCGACGAGCGTCCGGAAGAGGTCACCGACATGCAGCGGTCGGTCAAGGGCGAGGTCATCTCCTCGACCTTCGACCGCCCGGCCGAGGACCACACCACGGTCGCCGAGCTGGCCATCGAGCGCGCCAAGCGCCTGGTGGAGCTGGGTCACGACGTCGTCGTGCTGCTCGACTCGATCACGCGTCTGGGCCGTGCGTACAACCTCGCCGCCCCGGCCTCCGGCCGCATCCTGTCCGGTGGTGTCGACTCCACCGCCCTGTACCCGCCGAAGCGCTTCTTCGGTGCGGCCCGCAACATCGAGGACGGCGGCTCGCTGACCATCCTCGCCACCGCCCTGGTGGACACCGGGTCCCGCATGGACGAGGTGATCTTCGAGGAGTTCAAGGGCACCGGCAACATGGAGCTCAAGCTCGACCGGAAGCTCGCCGACAAGCGCATCTTCCCGGCCGTCGACGTCGACGCGTCCGGTACGCGCAAGGAGGAGATCCTGCTCGGCGCCGAGGAGCTGGGCATCGTCTGGAAGCTGCGCCGGGTGCTGCACGCGCTCGACCAGCAGCAGGCGATCGAGCTGCTGCTCGACAAGATGAAGCAGACCAAGTCGAACGTCGAGTTCCTGATGCAGATCCAGAAGACGACGCCGGCTCCCGGCAACGGCGACTGAGCCCGCTCGGACCGGCCTGGGCAAGGGCCGCATCCGTCACGTCGGTGACGGATGCGGCCCTTCCGCGTTCCCGGCGCGCTGCCGCCGCCGAGTTTCCCGCCCGGCCGTACGGGGCGACGATGGTGAGACGCACGCCCATTCCCGACCGCGCAGGGGGTAACCGCAAAGGACCAGCGAGCCGACGAGAACCGAGGAGCACATGCCTGCCGACAGCACGCCGGAGCCCGGCATACCGGGCGCGCCCGGCTCACGGGGCCCGCGCCGCCGGGCCGGGGCCCTCAGCCGCAAGCCCCCGGGCCGGGGCCGCAGAGGGCTGCTGGTGACCGCCTGGACCGCGGTGGGCATCCTCGTCCTGGGCGGCACCGGCGTCGGATACCTGTACGTCAAGCTCAACGGCAACCTGCGCAGCATCGACCTCGACCACGCCCTGGGCGCCGACCGGCCCGGCAGGGCCGCCAACGGCTCCGAGACCGTCCTCGTCCTGGGCTCGGACTCCCGCTCCGGCGGCAACGGGGAACTGGGCGGCGGAACCGACGACGGCGGCGCCCGCTCGGACACCGCGATGATCGTGCACCTCTACGAGGGCCGGAAGGCGGCCGGCGTGGTCTCCGTCCCGCGCGACACCCTGATCGACCGCCCCGCGTGCACGGGCCCCGACGGCACCCGGCACGAGGCGGCCTTTGGCGTGATGTTCAACTCCGCGTACGCCACCGGCGGCGCCGCGTGCGCCGTGAAGACCGTGGAGTCCCTCACCGGCATCCGGATGGACCACTACCTGGAGGTCGATTTCGCCGGCTTCGAGCGGCTCGTCGACGAGCTGGGCGGCGTCCGGGTGACCACGACCGAGGACATCGCGGACCCCGACAGCCACCTGACCCTGAAGGCCGGCACCCACCGGCTCACCGGCGAGCAGGCCCTCGGCCTGGTCCGCACCCGGCACGGCGTCGGCGACGGCTCGGACCTCGGCCGCATCCAGCTCCAGCAGGCCTTCGTCAAGGCGCTGGTCGAGCAGGTCAGGGACATCGGCCTGTTCACCAGCCCGAAGAAGCTGTACGACCTCGCCGACACCGCCACCGACGCGATCACGACCGACTCCGCCCTCGGCTCGGTCGACGCCCTGATGTCCTTCGCGAGCGGCCTCAAGGGCATCAGCGCCGCGAAGCTCACGATGATCACCATGCCGGTCCGCTACGACCCGGCCGACCCCAACCGCGTCCTGCTCGACGAGGCCGGGGCCCGGCAGGTCTGGACGGCCCTGAAGAACGACCGCCCGATCCCGCGGTCGGCCACGCGGGGCACGGCGACGGGCGAGGCCGACAGCGTGGTGAGCGCTCCGTGAGCGCGGGGCCCGGCCGGTCGCGGCGCCGCCGCGCGGGCGCGCACGGCCAGGGAACGCCCGTACGGAATAGACGGCGGCGGCCCCCGGTTTTGGGGGATGGCCCCAGTGCTGGCAGACTGGTACGTCGGCTCCGGTTCACGCTTCCGCATCCCGCGGCCGCGACCCGGCGCCCTCCCGAAACTAGGAGACACCTTGAAGCGCGACATCCACCCCGAGTACGTCGAGACGCAGGTCAGCTGCACCTGCGGCGCGTCGTTCACCACCCGTAGCACCATCTCGTCCGGCACCATCCGGGCCGAGGTCTGCTCCGAGTGCCACCCGTTCTACACGGGCAAGCAGAAGATCCTCGACACCGGTGGCCGTGTGGCCCGCTTCGAGGCCCGCTTCGGCAAGGCTGCCGGCTCCAAGAAGTAGCGAGCCCCTCTTCGCCGGTCCACGGCCGTGTCCCCTGCCGGGGCGCGCCGGGACCGGCGTTTTTGGTCGCCGCCCACTTCACCCCACGCATCCACAGGAGCCAGAGATGTTCGAGGCCGTCGAGGAGCTCGTCGCCGAGCACGCCGACCTGGAGAAGAAGCTCGCCGACCCGTCGGTCCACGCCGACCAGGCCAACGCCCGCAAGCTGAACAAGCGGTACGCCGAGCTGACCCCGATCGTCGCCACGTACCGCTCCTGGCGGCAGGCCGGCGACGACATCGACACGGCCCGCGAACTCGGCGCCGACGACCCGGAGTTCGCCGCCGAGGTCAAGGAGCTGGAGCAGCAGCGCGAGGAGCTGACCGAGAAGCTGCGGCTGCTGCTGGTCCCGCGCGACCCCAGCGACGACAAGGACGTGATCCTGGAGATCAAGGCGGGCGCGGGCGGCGACGAGTCGGCGCTGTTCGCCGGCGACCTGCTGCGCATGTACCTGCGCTACGCCGAGCGGGTGGGCTGGAAGACCGAGATCATCGACGCCACCGAGTCCGAGCTCGGCGGCTACAAGGACGTCCAGGTCGCGGTGAAGACGCGCGGGCAGACCGGGCCCGGGCAGGGCGTGTGGGCGCGGCTGAAGTACGAGGGCGGCGTGCACCGCGTGCAGCGCGTGCCGGCGACCGAGTCGCAGGGCCGGATCCACACCTCCGCGGCCGGTGTCCTCGTCACCCCCGAGGCGGAGGAGGTGGATGTCGAGATCAACCCGAACGACCTGCGCATCGACGTCTACCGGTCCTCCGGCCCCGGCGGCCAGTCCGTGAACACCACCGACTCCGCCGTGCGCATCACGCACGTCCCGACCGGAGTCGTCGCCTCCTGCCAGAACGAGAAGAGCCAGCTGCAGAACAAGGAGCAGGCTCTGCGTATCCTGCGCTCCAGGCTGCTCGCCATGGCGCAGGAGGAGGCGGAGAGGGAGGCCGCCGACGCCCGCCGCAGCCAGGTCCGCACCGTCGACCGCTCCGAGAAGATCCGTACCTACAACTTCCCGGAGAACCGCATCTCGGACCACCGCGTCGGCTTCAAGGCGTACAACCTGGACCAGGTCCTGGACGGCGACCTCGACGCGGTGATCCAGGCCTGCGTCGACGCGGACTCGGCCGCCAAGCTCGCAGCCGCGTAAGGCACTCACGAGTACGACGGAGGACGAGCGTGCAGCCATCTTTTGGGGGGCGACCCCCGGGCCCCCGCAGTCTGCTGCTCGCGGAGGTGGCTCAGGCCACCCAGCGGCTGGCCGACGCGGGCGTGCCCTCGCCGCGCACCGACGCGGAGGAGCTCGCGGCGTTCGTGCACGGCGTGAAGCGGGGCGAGTTGCACTCCGTGCAGGACTCCGACTTCGACGCCCGCTACTGGGAGGTCGTCGCGCGCCGTGAGCAGCGCGAGCCGCTCCAGCACATCACCGGGCGCGCCTTCTTCCGGTACCTGGAGCTCCAGGTCGGGCCGGGGGTGTTCGTGCCCCGGCCGGAGACCGAGTCGGTGGTCGGCTGGGCCATAGACGCCGTGCGCGCCATGGACGTGGTCGAGCCGTGCATCGTCGACCTGTGCACCGGCTCCGGTGCCATCGCGCTCGCCCTCGCCCAGGAGGTGCCGCGCTCGCGCGTGCACGCCGTGGAGCTGTCCGAGGACGCGCTGCGCTGGACCCGCAAGAACGTCGAGGGGTCCCGGGTGGAGCTGCGCCAGGGGGACGCCCTGACCGCCTTTCCCGACCTGGACGGGCAGGTCGACCTGGTGATCTCCAACCCGCCGTACATCCCGCTCACCGAGTGGGAGTACGTCGCTCCCGAGGCCCGGGACTACGACCCCGAGCTGGCGCTGTTCTCCGGCGAGGACGGCCTCGACCTCATCCGGGGTCTGGAACGCACCGCGCACCGGCTGCTGCGCCCCGGCGGCGTCGTCGTCATCGAGCACGCCGACACCCAGGGCGGCCAGGTGCCGTGGATCTTCACCGAGGAGCGGGGCTGGGCCGACGCGGCCGACCACCCCGACCTCAACAACCGCCCGCGCTTCGCCACCGCCCGCAGGGCGCTGCCGTGAGCACCCACCAGACTTCGCACCCGCAGTACGTGTACGAGGAGGACCGCTGAAATGGCCCGGCGATACGACACCAACGACACCACCGACCGTGTGACCGGTCTGCGTGAGGCCGCGTCCGCCGTCCGCCGTGGCGAGCTGGTGGTCCTCCCGACCGACACCGTGTACGGCATCGGTGCCGACGCGTTCTCCGCGGAGGCCGTCTCCGACCTGCTGCTGGCCAAGGGCCGGGGCCGCAACATGCCCACGCCCGTCCTCATCGGCTCCCCGAACACCCTGCACGGCCTGGTCACCGACTTCTCCGAGCTGGCCTGGGAACTGGTCGACGCGTTCTGGCCGGGCGCGCTGACGCTGGTGGCCAGGCACCAGCCGTCGCTCCAGTGGGACCTGGGCGACACCCGGGGCACGGTTGCCGTGCGCATGCCACTGCACCCGGTCGCCATCGAGCTGCTCACCGAGGTCGGCCCCATGGCCGTCTCCTCGGCGAACCTCACCGGGCACCCGGCGCCGGAGGACTGCGACGCCGCCCAGCAGATGCTCGGCGACTCCGTCTCCGTCTACCTCGACGGCGGCCCGACCCCCGGCAACGTGCCGTCCTCCATCGTCGACGTCACCGGCCCCGTGCCCGTCCTGCTGCGTGAGGGCGCCCTCTCGCCGGACGAGCTGCGCAAGGTCGTACCCGACCTCGAGGTGGCCAATTGACAGCCCCTGGAGCGGGGCGTTGCATAGGCAACGCGGAGAGCGCGGCGGAGATCACGACGACCTTCGTGGGACTTCCGCGCGACAGCTTCCGCATCCTCCACGTCAGCACCGGCAACGTGTGCCGCTCGCCCATCACCGAGCGGCTGACCCGGCACTTCGTGTCGCAGCGGCTCGGTGTCCTGGGCGGCGGGCTGATCGTGGAGAGCGCCGGGACCTGGGGCCACGAGGGCGCCCCCATGGAGGCCAACGCCGAGACGGTGCTGGCCGACTTCGGCGCGGACGCCTCCGGCTTCGTGGGGCGGGAGCTGCTGGACGAGCACGTCATCCGTGCCGACCTGGTGCTCACCGCCACCCGTGACCACCGCGCCCAGGTCATCTCGATGGGGCACTCGGCGGGGCTGCGCACCTTCACGCTGAAGGAGTTCACCCGGCTGGTGAAGGCCATCGACCCGGCGACCCTGCCGCCGCTGGAGGACGGGGTGGTCGTGCGGGCGAGGGCGCTGGTGCGGGCCGCCGCCGCGCTGCGGGGCTGGCTGCTGGCGCCGACCGCCGAGGCGGACGAGGTGTACGACCCGTACGGGGCGCCGCTGACCTTCTTCCGCTCGGTCGGCGACGAGATACACCAGGCGCTGGACCCCGTGGTGACGGCGTTGACCGGGGTGGCCGCCCGGACCTAGACCCGGCCGCCCCCGCCCCCGCCCCCGCCCCCGCCCCCGCCCCCGCCCCCGCCCCCGCCCC